>NZ_JBXAHA010000010.1:0-185726 GCF_058794615.1 Cupriavidus sp. GW823-FHT07A04 | reverse complement strand
CCCCCCCCCCCTCCCCCCCCCCCCGGGCCCGGCTGGTGATTCAGTCGCTCTCGCGGGCAGAGAGTCCCGCCAGGTACGCCGCGGGATCGGTCGCCGGCACCAGGGGCTCGGCATGCCCGGTGATAAACCGTCGTCGCATCGGGGCCAGCACGAACTTGGCGGACAAACCAGCCGCGATGGTCACGATCGCCGCCACCGTAAAGACGGCATCCCACCCGCCACGCGCCGACAGGATCGAGGCCAGTGGCACCAGCATCGCCGCCGTGCCCTTGGCCGTGTACAGCGTGCCGGCATTGGCCGCGGCGAACTTGCTGCCGAAGGTATCGGCGCACAGCGCGGGAAAGATCGAGAAAATCTCGCCCCAGAACAGAAACGTCAGCGCCGCGAACGTCATGAACAGATAAGGGTTATGCCCGAACTCCATCAGCCCGAGCAGCGACAGTCCCTCGCCAATGAAGATAAAGAACATGGTGTTTTCCCGACCGATGCGGTCCGAGATAAAGCCGCACAGCGGTCGCGTGAAACCATTGCACAAGTTGTCGATCGACAGCGTCATGGTGAGCAGCGGCAGCGTGAACCCCAGCATCGTCACCGGCATCGACGCGAAGCCGAAGTCCCGCGCAATCGGACCGAGTTGCGCAGTGGCCATGATGCCGCCCGCCGCGACCGCCACGAACGAGGCGTAGATAACCCAGAAGACTGGCGTCTTCACCATCCGGCCCGGCGTGAACTCGATGGGATTGGTCAGCACCGCCTTGGCCGCCACGGCGCCCACAGGCGGACGCGGCTTGACCAGCAGCAAGGCCATCAGCAGGATGCAAGCGCCTTGCAGGATGCCGAAGGTGATAAAGGCTTGCTCGTAGCCCGAGCGCTGGATCATGTTGGCGATAGGGATCACGGTCAGCGCCGAGCCCGCGCCGAAACCGGCGGCGGTCAGCCCGGCCGCCAGGCCGCGCTTGTCCGGAAACCACTTGAGCGCATTGCCAACGCAGGTGCCATACACGCCGCCGGCGCCGATGCCGGCGATCACCGCCGCCAGGTAGAGCTGCGGCAGGCTGGTCGCGTACGCATTGATGACCCAGGCCAGCCCCGCGCACACCGCGCCGCATGCCACTACCGGGCGCGGACCGATCTTGTCGACCAACCAGCCTTCAAGCGGAACCAGCCAGGTCTCGGTCACGATGAAAATGGAAAAAGCGACCTGGATGGCGGACTCGCCCCAGTGGTGCTTGGCATTCATCGGGGTCACGAATAATGTCCAGCCGTATTGCAGATTGGCTACCAGCCCCATGCAAACCACACCGATCGCCAGCTGGAACCAGCGGTTGTGAAGCCAGCCCAGACGGCTTGCGGCCAATGCCGCCGAATTGTCGTGCGCCATGTCGTGTCTCCTGCATAGTGCGTGTCGCGCTCTGTGGCCCGACGGGTAGGCTTCTCTGGAAGGGGAGCCCTTGGTCACTACTTGATTGAGCGCGCCTGACATTGCGGCACGTGCATCCGTGGACTGATGCTAGTTCAAACTAAGTTCGGCACGGCATAAAGTTTTTTATTATGATCATTCACGATCCTCTATACATGGGACGGACGAGTGCATGAAGAACGCCACGCTGCGCCAGCTGAAGGTTTTCGAGACGGTCGCCCGGCACCTGAGCTTCTCCCGCGCGGCGGAGGAGCTACACCTGACGCAGCCCGCCGTCTCGACACAGGTGCGCCAGCTCGAGGGCCATGTCGGCCTGCCGCTGTTCGAGCAACTTGGCAAGAAGATCTACCTGACCCCGGCCGGCATCGAGATGCTGCACTACAGCCGCAGCATCATGCAGCAATTCCGCGAAGCGGAAGACGCGATGTCGCAGCTCAAGGGCATCTCCGGCGGACGGCTCAATGTGGCCGTGATCAGTGCCGGCGATTACTTCTTCCCGCGTCTGCTCGCGGAATTCATGCAGCGCCATGACGGCGTGACGCTCAACCTCGCAGTGCACAATCGCGAGGAATTGCTGCACCAGCTTGCGGGCAACCTGACCGACCTGGCGGTGATGGTGCGCCCCCCCGAAGGCATGGACACCGTCAGCGAATCCTTCGCGCCCCACCCTTACGTCATTGTTGCCGCGCCCAACCACCGGCTGGTGGGCGAGCGCAACATCCCGCTGGCGGCGCTGGCCGACGAAGCCTTCGTCGCGCGCGAGAAAGGCTCCGACACCTGGAACTCCATGCAGGAAGGCTTTGCCGGGCGCTTGTCCAACCTGCGCATTGCCATGGAGATCAAGAGCACCGAGACCATCAAGCAGGCCGTCATCGCCAACATGGGCATCGCGTTCCTGTCGGCACACACCGTCGGGCTGGAACTGCAGACGGGCAATCTCGCCGTGCTCGATATCGAGGGCTTCCCGGTCATGCTCAACTGGTACGTGGTGCATCGCAAGAACAAGCGCCTCCCACCGGTGGCGCTGGCCTTCAAGCATTTCCTGATGGAAGAAGGCGCCACCCTGATCCAGCGCATCACCGGCGTGGACAACCTGATAAAACATAAACGATAAGTTATGGTTATTCAGTCAAACTTTAATTATCGTTAATTAATCGGCAAACCTATCCTCGTCTCAGGCCCAATCTTTTCAGGCCCAACCTTTCACTGAGAGCCCGAGGAGTCCGATCATGAACCAGGTCCAGTTCGAAACCCGCACCAGTTCCCATGCCGACACCGCTGCCAGCGCACCGCGCGGGGTCGACGAATCGCAACTCGCCGCCTACAACGCCGCGTTCACCGAGCTTGGCCTGCGCTTTCGCTGGGACAGCGAGATGTACGCCTGGCTATGTGGCATCGAATGCGAGCACAGCCGCATCGCGCGCTATATCGAGCAGTATCACGCGCACCTGCTCAAGGCCTACGATGCCGGCTTCCTCAGCCGGCTGATCCTCGACAAGAAGGCCGACTACCTGCGTGCGAAGGCGCTTAAGGCCAACTGAGCAACGACGTCTTTTCCCCCGGCGGGCCTGCGCCATGCACCAAAATTGCGCCGAAAGTGCGTCACCGCACATTTCAGGGATGCCAGGCTCGCTAATGTCTGCCTACCAATCAAAAACAAGGAGGCAGCCATGGGGTCACAGACGATGTTCGGCGCCGACGCGCCAGCCGGCACGCTCGCGCAGCAGCGCGAAGGGGCTTTCGCCAGCACCGGCGACTTGCCGATGCAGCATTGCCCGATCGAACCCACCTGGATCCGTACCGGGGCCCCGCAATCGCGCGCCGCGCAGCATTCCCGCGCGATCGACGGCCTGGCATCCACCAATGTGTGGGAATGCACGGGTGGCACGTTCGAGTGGTACTACGGCTGGGAGGAGACCGTGCTGATTCTGGAGGGCCAGGTCAGGGTCACCAGCGCCACCGGGCGCATGCATGTGCTGCGGGCCGGCGACATCGGCTATTTCCCTGCCAACACGACCTGGTTCTGGGAGGTCGATGGCTATGTGCGCAAGGTGGCGTTCTGCCGCAAGCAGGTCCCGGTCACGCTGCGCTTTGCCACCCGCGTGCTGGCACGGCTGAACTTCACCAATCGCGCTGGCGAGGCCTGCGGTGCCGCCACGGCTGCCCTGCGCCGCGCGATGGCGCGGATTGGCCTGCGCGATACGTCCGCCCTCACCCTGCTGATGACGCTGCCGCTCTGACACGGAACAACAGGGCGAGCACCGGCGAGAACCGGCGAGAACCGGCGCTTGCCTTGTTCCTTGCTGGATGCCAGCGCCCGGACTATCGACTATCCGCGCATGTGGTTGACCAGCGATCCAATGCCCTCGATCGTGACCTCCACCACGGCGCCATCCTTCATCGAGCCGACGCCGACCGACGTGCCGCAGGCGATCACATCGCCAGGCAGAAGCGTGAGATCCTGCGAGATCAGGCTGACCTGCTGCTCGGGCGAGAAGATCAGGTCAGACAGCGGATAGTTCTGCCGCTGCGCGCCGTCGAGCCGCGTCACCACGCTGGCGGCGCGCCAGTCGAATTCCGTGACGATCACGGGGCCCAGGCAGCCGAAGGTGTCGAAGCCCTTGGCACGGCACCACTGCGGGAAATTCGGGTCCTCCGCGATCAGCTCGGCTGCGGTGACGTCGTTGACCACGGTGTAGCCGAAGATATGCGCCGCGGCATCGTCCGGCGCCACGTTGCGGCATCGGCGGCCGATCACGATGCCAAGCTCGCCCTCGTAGACGACCTTGCCGCTGTAGCTGCGGGGCCGCAGGATGGCATCCCCTGGCCCCGCCAGCGAACTCGCCGGCTTGATCAGGAATAGCGGATGCGCCGGCACCGGCTTTTCCAGCTTGCGCGCCAGCGCATGGAAGTTGTTCCACAGCGCCACGATCTTGCCCGGCTCGCACGGGCTCAGCAACCGCAGTCCCTCGTGCGGCAAGGTCGCGCCGGTGGGCTCCGGCCGCGCGTGGCCCGGGCCATCGTACTCGATGACATGATCGCCCTCGATCCGGCCAAAGCCGACCTCGCCGTCACCGGTCTGGAAGCGAATCCACGTTTGCATCGCAAGCTCCTTAGGCGAGAACGGCACACGCCCGTGTCCGCGCCTGTGCCGCATTGTCAAGAAACTGGCCCGCGCATGCGTGCATGGCGGGCCGGTTTTACCGCATGGCGCACCGATCAGATCTTGCCGGCGCCGCGGGCCCACTTGTACTTGGCCCCCAGCACCGCGACCGGGATCTCGGTCGAGTACGCGTAAGACGGCACGCCGTGCTCGTACAGGTATTCGGCAGCCTCCTCCACCTGCACGTCGCCCGCCAGCGAAGCCACGATCGGCTTGTCGATGCCGCGCGCCGCCATCTCCTCCTTCACCTCCACCACCAGCTTGGCAAACACCATCGGCGGCGTGATGATGGTGTGCCAGTAGCCCAGGATGATGGCGTGGATACGCGGGTCCTCCATGCCCAGGCGCAAGGTGTTCTTGTATGTGGTGGGCGGCTCGCCGCCGGTGATATCCACCGGATTGCCCGCCGCGCCAAAGGGCGGGATGAACTTGCGGAATGCCGCGTCGAGATCGTCCGGCATGGTCATCAGCGACAGGTTGTTGTCCACGCAAGCGTCCGACAGCAACACGCCCGAGCCGCCGGCGCCGGTGATGATCACCACGTTCTCACCCTTGGGCGTGGGCAGCTTGGGAATGCCGCGCGCGAACTCCAGCAGATCGCGCAGCGAGCGCGCGCGGATCACGCCGCACTGCCTGAACACGTCCTCGTAGATCTTGTCGTTGCCCGCCAGCGCGCCCGTGTGCGAACTGGCGGCGCGTGCGCCCATGCTGGTGCGCCCGGCCTTGAGCACGACCACCGGCTTTTTCTTCGAGACCCGTTTCGCCGCTTCGGCGAAGGCGCGGCCGTCCTTCAGATCCTCGCAGTGCTGGGCGATGATCTCGGTGTTGTCGTCCTGCTCGAAGAACGTCAGCAGATCGTCTTCATCGATATCCGACTTGTTGCCCAGCCCGACGATGGCCGACACGCCCATCTTGGCCGAGCGCGAGAAGCCGATGATGGCCATGCCGATGCCACCGGACTGCGACGACAGCGCGGCCTTGCCCTTGACGTCATACGGCGTGCAGAAGGTCGCGCACAGGTTCTTGGGCGTGTAGTAGAAGCCGTAGATATTCGGCCCCATCAAGCGGATATCGTGCTTGCGCGCGATGGCGACGATCTCCTCCTGCCCTTGCACGTTGCCGGTCTCGGCAAACCCGGAGGGAATCAGCACCGCACCCGGAATGTGCTTCTTTCCCACCTCTTCCAGCGCCCCGGCCACCAGCTTGGCGGGAATGGCGAAGACCGCCACATCCACCTCGCCCGGCACATCGAGCACGCTCTTGTAGGCGGTCATGCCCATGATCTCGCCGCCCTTGGGATGGATCGGGTAGATCTTGCCCTGGTAGCCGCCGTTGATCAGGTTCTTCATCACCGAGTTGCCGATCTTGCCGTCCTCGTTCGAGGCGCCGATCACGGCTACCGAATCGGGACGCATGATGCGGTTCATCTGTCTGACGATAGCCTCCTGGCTGGGGCGATAGCGCGCCGGCTGCGGCGCGAAATCCACCACGATGCGCACGTCCGCGGCGATGGCGCCGTCCTTGCTGGCAAACACCGGGTTGAGGTCAAGCTCCGAGATTTCCGGGAAATCGCTCACCAGTTCGGAGACCCGCTGGATCATGCCGGCCAGCGCCTCGCGATCGGCCGGATCGGCGCCGCGCACGCCCTTGAGCACATCGGCGGCGGCGATGCCATCGAGCATCGACAGCGCATCCTCCTGGCTGGCCGGCGCCATGCGGAAGGTGATGTCCTTGAGCACTTCCACCAGCACGCCGCCGAGGCCGAATGCCACCAGCTTGCCGAACGACGGATCGGTGACCGCGCCGATGATCACCTCCTGCCCGCCGGCGATCATCTGCTGCACCTGCACGCCGACGATGTTGGCCTTGGCGTCGTACTTCTTCGCGTTCTCGATGATGCTCAGGTAACCGCTCTCCACATCCGCCGCGTTCTTCAGGCCCACCAGTACCCCACCCGCCTCGGTCTTGTGCAGGATGTCGGGCGACACGATCTTGAGCACCACCGGGTAGCCCATCTTGTCCGCCAGCTCGACCGCACCGGTGGGTGACTTCGCCACGCCCTCGCCCGGCACCGGGATGCCATAGGCGTCGCACACCAGCTTGCCCTCGGGCGCCGTCAGTGCGTTGCGGCCTTCTTCCTTCACGGCGGCGAGGATCTTCCGCACCGCGTCCTTATTGTGTGCCATGTCAGGTCTCCATCTGTTCATGGATTGCGTAGGGATGAACCGGCCCTCGCCCTCGCGTGAAACGCGAGGGCGGGCGGCTTGTGAACTCAGTTCGGGAGGTGCTTGAATTAATGCAGAGACGCCCGGGGCGTCAGACCGCCCCGGCGGCGCGCAAGGCGGCGATCTGCGAAGGCGTGCGCCCCAGCCAGTCGAGGATTTCCTCGGTATGCTCGCCCAGCAGCGGCGAACGCTCCACCTCCACCGGCGACGCCGACAGGGTAATCGGGCATCCCAGCTGCACGTACTGGCCGCGCTCCGGATGATCCAGCTCCACCAGGTAGCCGCGCTCGTACATCGACTTGTCCTCGATCAGGTCTTTCATCGACAGGATCGGGCCGCATGGCACGTCGACCTCGTTGAGCGCCTCCATCACCTCGAACTTGGTGCGCGTGCGCGTCCATTTCTCGATGATGGAGAAGCACTCTTCCAGGCATTTGAGGCGGGCTTCCGGCGTCGCGAACTGCGCATGCGTGATCAGGTCTTCCCTGCCGCACAGGCGCATCAGCGGCTCCCAGCCTTGCGGCTGGACGATCACGTAGACGTAGTCGTTGGCCCCGCCCGGGGCACAGCGCAGCGCAGCGCCGGGCTGGCCACCGCCCGAGGCATTGCCGGCGCGCGGCACGAAGTCGTCGAACGCCTGGCTGGGATATTCGCGCATCGGGCCGGCGGCCAGGCGCTGCTGGTCGCGCAGCTTGACCCGGCACAGGTTGAGCACGGAATCCTGCATCGCCACTTCCACCCGCTGCCCGCGCCCGGAATGCTCGCGATGCAGCAGCGCGGCAAGGATGCCCACCACGCAGTGGATGCCCGTGCCGGAATCGCCGATCTGCGCGCCGGTGACAGTGGGAGGGCCGTCGCTGGAACCCGTGGTGCTGGCCGAGCCGCCCATGCACTGGGCCACGTTCTCATACGCCTTGCAATCCGCATACGGCCCCGGGCCGAAGCCCTTGATCGACGCGTAGATCAGCCGCGGGTTGAGCGTGCGCAGGCGGTCCCAGTCGAAGCCCGCGCGGTCCAGCACGCCGGGGCCGAAGTTCTCCACCAGCACGTCGCAGCGCTGCACCAGGTCCTCCAGCAGCGCCTTGCCTTCCGGCGTCTTCATATTGAGCGTCAGGCTGCGCTTGTTGGAGTTGAGCATCGTGAAGTAGAGGCTGTCGGCGTTGGGCACGTCGCGCAGCTGGCTGCGCGTGATGTCGCCGCGCCCCGGCAACTCCACCTTGATCACATCGGCCCCCAGCCATGCCATCAGCTGGGTGGCCGAAGGGCCGGCCTGCACATGGGTCATGTCCAGGATCCGCACACCTTCGAGTGCCTTGTTCATGGTCTTGTCTCCTCGCACCGGGGTTACTTGTACATGGTCTGGTTCTTGGTGCCCGGCGCGTACTCGCGCGGATCCACCCAGATATTGATCACGGCCGACTTTCCGGTGCGCTGCACCGCCTCGCGCCCGCGCTGCAGCGCGCCGGCGATCTTGCCCGGGTCGCGCACTTCCTCGCCATAGCCGCCGAGCATTTCGGCGAACTTGGAGAACGGCACGTCCGACAGCAGGTTGCCCACGTTGCCGCGCGCCTCGCCGTACTTGGCGAGCTGGCCGTAGCGGATCTGGTTCATGGCGGAGTTGTTGCCGATCACCGCCAGATAGGGCACGCCGAAACGGTTGGCGGTTTCCATGTCGAACGCCGTCATGCCGAAGGAGCCGTCGCCGTAGTAGCAGAGGATTTCCTTGTTGGGGTTGGCCAGGCCAGCGGCGATGGCAAAACCGGTGCCGACGCCCAGCGAGCCCAGCGCACCCGGGTCCATCCACTGCCCGGGACGGCGCGGGCGCACCGCTTGCGCGGAGATGGTCACCACGTCGCCGCCGTCGCCGATGTAGACCGTGTCGTCCGACAGGAACTCATTCAGTTCATAGGCCACGCGGTACGGATGGATCGGCGTGTTTTCCGAGCGGAACAGCGGCATCAGCTTCTCGGCCGCCACGGCCTCGGCTTCGGTCAGCTGGCCCATCCATTTCTGGCGCGCCTGGCGCTTGTCGTGCTTGATGCGCCCGCTGGCAGCCTGCAGCACCGCGCCGAGGATGGCACCGGGGTCGCCCACCAGGCCAAGATCGATCTCACGGTTCTTGCCGACCGTGCGGTAGTCCATATCGATCTGCACCAGCGTCAGCTCCTTGCTGATGCGCTTGCCGTAGCCCATGCGGAAGTCGAACGGCGTGCCCACGATGATCAGCACGTCGGCGTTGGCGAAAGCTTGCGTACGGGTGCGGTCGAAGTGATGCGGATCGCCCGGCGGCAGCAGGCCGCGGCTGGCGCCGTTGAAATAGCCGGGAATATCCAGGCCCTTGAGCAGCGCGATGGCCTCTTCATGACCGCGCGCGGTCCAGACCTGCTGGCCGTAGAGGATGGCCGGACGCTCGGCATTGACCAGGATGTCGGCCAGGCGCTCGATATCCCTCGGGTCGCCGATGGATCGGGTGGAGGCGCGATAGTGGCCGGGGCGCGGAATCACCGCTCGCGATACATCGACTTCGCGGTCGAGCACGTCACGCGGGATTTCCAGGTAGGCCGGGCCGGGTGCGCCGTTGAAGCATTCGCGCGCCGCCATCGAGATCATGTCCGCCACCCGCTCGGTGCTGGGGATGGTGGCAGCAAACTTGGTGATGGCCGACATCATGTCCACGTGCGGCAGGTCTTGCAGCGAGCCCATCTTGTGCTGGGACAGCGCGCCCTGTCCGCCGATATGGATGATCGGGCTTTCCGAGCGGAAAGCCGTCGCCACGCCGGTCACGGCATTGGTGCAGCCAGGGCCGGCTGTGGTCACCACACAGCCCAGCTTGCCGGTCTGGCGGGCGTAGCCGTCCGCCGCGTGCGCGGCAACCTGCTCATGGCGCACGTCGATGATGCGGATGCCCTCGTCCACGCAGCCGTCGTAAATGTCGATGATGTGGCCGCCACACAGCGTGAAGATGGTGTCGACGCCTTCGTTCTTCAGGGCCCGCGCTACCAGGTGGCCGCCGGAAATCACGCCGGCATCGCGGGTTTTCTGCTTCAGGGTGTCTTCGGCCGTGGTGGATTCAGGCCGCGTGGGTGCGACTGCAGACATGTCTTGGTCTCCTCGTTGACTGGGTTGCGACAGGCTGTGACGCGGACCTGGCCCGTTGTCACGACATCCTTTCGCCCTTTGCTGCTTGGCTGCCTGGCCGATGCCTGCCCTGCATGTCACCTGGCCCTGCGACGCTATCGATCCTTTTCGCCGGATCTTGATGACATACGGTATGTGATATATCAACGAAGCTCAAGGAAAATTTCGGTATCGGGAGAAGTGTTTCAACGACGCGATGCAGCAAT
Organism: Cupriavidus sp. GW823-FHT07A04; assembly: GCF_058794615.1. Taxonomy (NCBI): domain Bacteria; kingdom Pseudomonadati; phylum Pseudomonadota; class Betaproteobacteria; order Burkholderiales; family Burkholderiaceae; genus Cupriavidus; species Cupriavidus sp. GW823-FHT07A04. Next base: position 175,574 of record NZ_JBXAHA010000010.1, on the reverse strand, counting down.
TCAGCCCAAAAATGACCATGGATAAGCGAAATTGCTGAGTCCGAGCACATTCATTCCGATTCCTCACGGGTTGGATCTGCTCACGGCTTCATACGGCCTCTTCAGGGAAAACGGCCTTGCTTATCTTTGATATATTACATACCATATATTACAGCGCATCCTGCCGGACCACCCGGTTCTGCGGCTCGCCGGCACGCGCATTACCAAGAGCGAGGAGACTGTGAACATTCACGAATATCAGGCCAAGGAATTGCTCAGGCGCTTCGACGTGGCCGTGCCACGCGGCGCGGTCGCCTTTACCCCCGAGGAAGCCGCTAGCGCGGCACGCAAGATCGGCGGATCCACATGGGTGGTGAAGTCCCAGATCCATGCCGGCGGCCGCGGCGCCGGCCGCTTTGCCGGCGACCCCGACGGCAAGGGCGGCGTACGCGTGGTGAAGTCCGTCGACGCGGTGCGTGCGCAGGCCGAGCAGATGCTCGGCAAAGTGCTCGTCACCAAGCAGACCGGAGAGGCCGGACGCGAGGTAAAGCGCCTATATGTGGAGGAAGGCTGCGAGATTGCCCGCGAGCTTTACCTGGGCATGCTGATCGACCGCGCCACCTCCCGCATCACGCTGATGGCCTCGACCGAAGGCGGCATGGAGATCGAGGAAGTGGCGGCCCGCACGCCGGAGAAGATCCTGAAGGTTGCGATCGACCCGGCCAGCGGCATCCAGCCCTTCCATGCGCGCCGCCTGGCCTTTGGGCTGGGGCTCGTCGGCAAGCAGGTGAGCGCGGCCTCGCGCTTCATCTTGTCCGCCTATCGCGCCTTTACCGAACTGGACGCGTCGGTCGTGGAAATCAACCCGCTGGTCGTCACGCGCGCGGGCGGCGTGATCGCGCTCGACGCCAAGTTCAATTTTGACGATAACGCGCTGTACCGCCATCCGGATATCGAATCCCTGCGCGACGAGACCGAGGAAGATCCCGCCGAGGCGGCAGCCGCCCGCCACGGGCTGAATTACGTCAAGCTCGATGGCAGCATCGGCTGCATGGTCAACGGTGCCGGGCTGGCGATGGCCACCATGGACATCATCCAGCTCTACGGCGGCGAGCCGGCCAACTTCCTCGACGTGGGTGGCGGCGCCACCAAGGAGCGCGTGACGGCGGCCTTCCGCCTGATCCTGGACGACCCCAAGGTCAAAGGCATCCTGGTGAACATCTTCGGCGGCATCATGCGCTGCGACGTGATCGCCGAAGGGGTGGTGGCCGCCGCGCGCGAGATCGACCTCACGGTGCCGCTGGTGGTCCGGCTCGAAGGCACCAACGTGGAACTCGGCAAGGCCATCCTGCGCGACTCGGGCCTGCCGATCCTGTCGGCCGATCATCTTGCCGACGCCGCCGAAAAAGTGGTCAAGGCGGTGAAGGCCGCGCAAGGTCACGTCCAGATACTGGGAGGGCATTGACATGGCCGTACTGATCCATCAAGACACCAAGGTGATCTGCCAGGGCTTTACCGGCGCGCAAGGCACCTTTCACTCCGAGCAAGCGGTGGCCTATGGCACGTGCATGGTCGGCGGGGTGACGCCCGGCAAGGGGGGCGATACGCATCTGGGGCTGCCGGTGTTCGACACCGTGGCCGCGGCGGTAGCGCGCACCGGCGCCGACGCCTCGGTCATCTACGTGCCACCACCCTTCGCCGCCGATGCCATCCTGGAAGCCGTGGATGCCGGTATCGGCCTGATCGTGTGCATTACCGAAGGTATCCCGGTGATCGACATGGTGCGGGTCAAGCGCGCGCTCTGCGCCTCGGGCAGCCGCCTGGTCGGACCCAACTGCCCGGGCGTGATCACGCCGGGCCAGTGCAAGATCGGCATCATGCCAGGCCATATCCACCGTCCCGGCAAGATCGGCGTGGTGTCCCGCTCCGGCACCCTCACCTATGAGGCCGTGGCGCAAACCACCGCCGCGGGGCTCGGGCAAAGCACCTGCATCGGCATTGGCGGCGATCCGGTCAATGGCACCAGCTTCATCGATTGCCTGGAGATGTTCCTGGCCGACGACGATACCGAAGGCATCATCATGATCGGCGAGATCGGCGGCTCGGCGGAAGAAGAAGCGGCACAGTTCCTGCAGGACGCGCGCAGCGGCGGGCGCGTCAAACCCGTGGTGGGCTTTATTGCCGGCACGACTGCCCCGCCGGGACGGCGCATGGGACATGCTGGCGCGATCATCTCGGGCGGCATGGGTACGGCCGAGGCCAAGATCGACGCCATGCGCGCTGCCGGGATCCGCATCGCGCGCTCGCCGGCCGAGCTGGGCAAGACGATGGTGGAGGCGATGGTGGAGGCGATGGACGTGTAGCGGGTGGCTGCCGGATATAGAACGAGAACGGCGGACAATGTCCGCCGTTCTTGATTGCCAGAGTGCCAGAGGCGGGCGCCTCTGATTTCAGCCTTCAATCCAGGAAGTCGCAGTTCTTCTCGACATAATCCGCCAGATCCAGCGAATGCTGGCGCACCAGCTTCTCGGCCAGTTCGGTGTCGCGTTTTTCCAGCGCCTCGATGATGCGCAGGTGATCGACGATGGAGCGCGAAGCGCGATCGCTTTGCGAGATCGTCATCTTCCGGATGGCGCGCACATGGATAAAGATGTTCTTGATCGAATCCATGATGATCTGCGACTTCGACAACTGCACGATCGCCTGGTGGAAGGCGATGTTCGCGTCGGAGTATTCCTCGATATGCTCAGCCGGCGTGGCATCGCGGAAGCTATCGAACATATGGCGCAGTTGCGCGATCTCCTGGTCGCTGGCGTTCAGCGTGGCCAGGCGCGCGGCCATGCTCTCGAGCGCGGCCCACACCTGGATCATCTCGACGATTTCGCGCTTGGTCTTGCGCATGATGTAGATGCCGCGGCGCGGCACCGTGCGCAGGAACCCTTCCTGCTCCAGCAGCGTCATGGCCTCGCGGATCGGGGTGCGGCTCACGCCCAGCGCCTCGCTCAGGACTCGCTCGTCCAGCCGGATTTCCTCGGTCGACTGATAGATGTCGGCGTCGGCAATGGCCTGGCGCAGCATGGCGTACGCCTGGTCGCGCAGGCTGGCACCGGCGTTGATGGGTTGGAGGGACAGGGTCAGTGCAGCAGGCTGGACCGCGGATTGAGTTTGCGCAGACATGAATGGGCTCTTGTTGAAACCAGCGCCGCGGCGAACGGGACAGTCGCCTGCGGCTTCCCGCTTAGCTTACCAAAAGCAGCCATTGCATGAGCTGAATGCATAGGAAAATGCACAATTGATATAAATCGGCTGCCAGGGTGGCGGTTTTGCGTATATGGTATATCACATGGTGCGCCGCCGAAACCGGCCGGCGCCACCATTTCGTCCCGGCCGGCCCGGCACCCGCGCTCAAGCCACCTGCGCCATCCGTTCACGCTGCTTGATCAGGCCCAGCACCGCGTCCACCATCGGTGTGGGCTGCCCCACCAACCGGCCCATTTCCTGCACCACCGTCAGCAAGGGGTCGATCTCCATGGCCCGCCCTGCCTCCAGGTCCTGCAGCATGGAAGTCTTGTGTGCCCCAACCGCGCCGGCGCCGTCGATGCGGCGCTCCACATCTACCCGGAACCGCACGCCAAACCGTTCCGCAATCGCTTGCGCTTCCAGCATCATTGCGCGCGATAGTCCACGGGTGGCCGGATCGGCTGTGATGATATCCAGCGTGGCATGCGTGAGCGCGCTGATCGGGTTGAAGCACAGGTTGCCCCACAGCTTGAGCCAGATCTCGTCGCGGATATTGTCGCGGATGGGCGCTTCCAGTCCGCCGGCCACCATCATTTCGCTCAGGTGGCTCACGCGCGCCGAGTTGCTGCCGTCGGGCTCGCCCAGCGGGAATTTCTTGCCGTAGACATGGCGGATCACGCCGGGCGCCGCGATCTCGGCGGCGGGATAGAGCACACAGCCGATCGCCCGCTCCGGCCCCAGGCCACGCCACTGGCGCCCGCCCGGGTCGACGCTTTCCAGCCTGGTGCCCGCGAGCGGACCGCCGTGCTGATGGAAATACCAGTAAGGGATGCCGTTGACACCCGTCACCACCGCTGTCCTGGGACCAAGCAACGGCTGCATCAGGTCCACCACGCCCGGCACGGAATGCGCTTTCAGGGTGATGAAGACATAGTCCTGCGGCCCCAGCGTGGCCGGGTCATCAGTGCAATTGACCTTGGCCACCCTCTCCTCGCCCTCGCTCAGCAGCCGCAGGCCGTTGGCGCGCATGGCGGCCAGATGGGGGCCACGTGCGACCAGGCTGACCTCGGCGCCCGCCAATGCCAGCTGGACGCCGAGATAGCCGCCGATTGCGCCGGCGCCATAGATACACACTTTCATGATGTCGTCTCCCGGTGGTTTTATGGGCGTATGTTTTGATATATCACATACTATATTCCACAAAGACCGAACACAACCTCAATCTACCGCCGCCCTGGACCTGCCGCATGCCCAAGTCAGCACACGCCGATCACAAAATGGCACATCAGACACTTCCATCAACCGCTTTACGAACTTCCCGCGCCATGCCGCGCGCTGTCAAGATCTGCCCACTGAGCGCCTGTACCGCGTGGAACTGGATGCCCGGCAGGCAGCGGACGCCACCTCGATTGCCGCCCACGCGGCCGGTAACCGACATAGCGCAGGCGTGATGTTGCCAAGCCTGGAGCGGGTATCATGTGCGACGCAGATCAACGCACAACAATGCACAACAACGAACAATCACCACGGGATCCCACCCGCCTAATGATTTCCGCAGATCCAGCCGGCGCGGCCGGCACCGGCCCCGACGCCTCGCTGCCCCGTGCCGAGCGGGCCTACCAGCACCTGCGCAATGCGATCCAGGCCGGGCAGCTGCCCTCCGGTACCCGCCTGCGCGAAGTGGAGCTAGCCGCCTCGCTGGGGCTGTCGCGCACGCCGGTGCGCGAAGCGCTGTCGCGGCTGGAATCCGAAGGCCTGGTCGTCAACGAGCCTAACCGGGGCATGATGGTGACCCAGCTCGACGCCAGCATGGTGAGCGAGCTCTATGTCATGCGCGAGGTGCTGGAAGGCACCGCCGCCGCGCTGGCCGCGCGCCACGCTACCGATGTGGAAATCTCGCTGCTGCGCGACATCGTCCAGCGCGACCTGGCTATAACCGACCAGCCCGACAAGCTCGCCGCCAACAACCGGCTCTTCCACGAAACGCTGCACCGCTGCGCGCACAACCGCTACCTGCTCAAGACCTTGCGCTCGCTGCACGAGTCGATGGCACTGCTGGGGCGCACCACGCTGGCGCTACCGGGACGCGCCCGGGTCTCCTACGAAGAGCACATTGCACTTGTGGAAGCCCTGGAGCAACGCGATCCCGCGCTAGCCGAGCAAATCACGCGCCGGCACATCCAGCAGGCGTACAAGGCGCGGCTATCGATGTGGATCGAGGAACAATCCGAGGCCTGAGGCCTGAGTCCTGGCATGCGGGCAGCAATCTTCACTCAGGTGGCCGCAATCGCCCGCGCCCCGCGCCACGTCCCCAGGCTAAGCACCGCCAGCGCCCCCAGGATCAACGCCACCGCACCGAACGTCTGCGGCGCGATCTGCTCGCTGCCCAGCCACGCGCCCACCGCCAGCGCCACCGGCGGGTTCACGTAGACATAGCTTGAGGAAACCGTCGGCGATACGTTTGCCACCAGGTACATATAGGCAGAAAACGCCACCAGCGACCCAGCCACCACCAGGTAGACCCACGCCCACCACGCCTGGCTGCTGACCGTCCGCGGCCAGGGCTCGCCGAACGCAACGGACAGGACCAGCAAGATCGCCCCGCCCAGCAGCATCTCGGCGGCAAACGCCACCGCACCTTGCGGCAAATCCAGGCGCCTGGCGATCTGCGAACCAAACGACCAACTGCCGATAGCCACCAGCAAAGCCATGACGCCCGTGGCACTCGCGCGAAACTCCGCGCCGCCGGTCAGCACCAGGATGCCCGCGCTGCCCAGCGCAATGGCCAGCACTTCGTACCAGCGCGGCCGCGCGCCAAAGCAAATTCCCCAGAACAAGCCAAAGATCGGCATCGCACCAATCATCACAGTAGTCGCCCCGGACGAGATGGTCTGCTCCGCCACCGCCGTCAGCCCCATTCCGCCGACCAGCAGGAAACCGGCCAGCACACCGCAATTGCGCAACTGGCGCAAGGTCGGCATGGCGGCGCCGCGATAGCGCAACCACAGCGCCAGCAACACGCCGGCGCAGAGAAAACGCGAACCCATCATCAGGAACGGCGGAAAGCTCTCCAAGGTGAAACGGATGGCGAGATAGGTCGTGCCCCATACCAAGTAGGTAATCATCAGGCAGAGCAGCAAGCGGGGGGAGATGGTGGGCACGGGAAGACCGGGAGAAAGCACAGGGGGCCTTCAAGATAGCGCGATCCGGTGCGCCCGCAAAAGGAAAATGACTCGCAAGGCTTGTGAGGCGATCTCACAAAAGTGAGCAACGGAGCTAGCGCCAATAAAAAAACCGGCCAAAAGGCGCTGCGCTCCTCGGAGCGACGCGTTGGCCGGTTTTGCCGCGCGAAACAGATCCGCGCCGGTTTGACATGGCATCTGCCATCCTTCGCCAGGACAGATGCGTTAGCGCATCGCCGCGACGGGCAGCATGAAAGCCGTCAAACCAAGACTACATACATCAACAACAAACAACAACAGTTAACTACGACGCACTACGGCAGCATTCACTCTTGATTCTTGATGTCGGTGCTCGGGCGATCAGCCGTTCGCGAAAACGATCTTTGCCTTGCGAGCCTGGTTCTGAAGGCGGCCCAGCACGGATTGCACAGCGGCGATGGCGCTCTTCACGTCGTCGACGAAGGCCGGGCTGCGGGGACCAAGTTCGCGTTCGATCAGTTCACGCTCGAGTTGGTCGGTCATCTTGATGTCGGATTGGGTGTTCATGGCTTTCTTCCTTTCAGGGATAACCCTCATCGGGTTTTCCCTAATTGTAGCAAAAGAAATGACGCACAGCAGCATTAGGTGATAGTACGTACCGCGCACCGCAGCGAATGCTGAAAAACGCAACCATGAGATGTTGCTCAAGCCACTCTTGGCTAGCAGAAAAAGCGACGTACTATGCTCAACAATGAACTTATATGCGCTTTTGTATGCCTTTTTTGATCGCTATTGCGATTTAGCTCTCTCCGACACAACTTGCTACGTGCCCCATAGCCTGCCTGATATTGCGCTCTGTGACGCCCCGCCAACGGCGGCCAAGCCCCTCTCAACCGCTGCAGCCAGGGCCGTTACCTATTCGACGCACCTGAAAGCACCTCACAATCCGTGGAGTACGTGCTGCACCAGCAGAGCGGACAGGACGAACATGGTCGTACCGATGAGACCATCCAGCACCTGCCAGGCCCTCGGCCGGGCGAACCACGGCGCCAGCCAGCGCGCGCCAAAGCCCAGAAGCCCGAACCAGAATAGGCTGGCAAAACTGGCGCCCGCCACGAACCAGCCTCGCAGCGCTGCCGGTTGCTGGGCACCGATGCTGCCCACCAGCAGCACCGTATCCAGATAAACATGAGGATTGAGCAGCGTGAACGCTGCCGCCTGAGCCAACGCGGCACCCCTGCTAAGCCCCTTCCCACCGTCGGATGCTTTCAATGGATGAGCATGCCGCGCGCGGCGCAGCGCCTGCCATCCATATACCGCCAGGAAGACGGCACCGGCCAGTGCTAGGACACGCGCGAGGCCGGGGCGCTCCCCCAATGCCTGGGCCATGCCCATGACACCCGCTGCAATCAGCAATGCGTCCGCCATGGCGCACAACAGCACCACGCTGCCCACATGCTCACGACGCAGCCCCTGGCGCAGTACGAATGCATTCTGTGCGCCGATGGCAACGATGAGCCCCAGGCTCAGGGCCAGGCCTTGGAGGGAAACGGATAAGGCAAGAGAAGTATTCATACATCTAGCTTGCCTGCACTAGCGAATGAAGACAAACTACCTTTTCTTCATTCTATTTAGCCGAACTTAACTTATGCTGGATTACTCCGCTCTATCCGCGCTGGCTGCCGTGGTTCGGGAGGGTAGCTTCGAGCGTGCAGCCCGCGCTCTCCATGTAACGCCATCGGCAATTTCGCAGCGCGTTCGGCTGCTGGAAGAGCGCGTAGGCTGCGCGCTGGTGGTGCGCGATCAGCCCTGCCGGGCCACGGAGACGGGCCGCCGGCTTTGCCAGCACATTGACCGTGTGCGGCTGCTCGAGCAGGAGTTGCAAGGGGCGCTACCGGCGCTTGCCCCGGAGGGCATGGCACGGGTAGCGCTGCCCATTGCGGTGAATGCCGACAGCCTGGCCACCTGGGTCGCGCCGGCCATCGCCACCTTCGCGGCAGAAAGTCCCGTGTTGATGGAGTTGGCGGTGGACGACCAGGACCACACCACGGAGTGGTTGCGTAGCGGCGCAGTGCTGGCCGCCGTAACAGCCACAGCCCGTCCTGCCGCTGGCTGCAACAGTCGTCCGCTGGGCTCCATGCGCTACCTGGCGGCCGCCAGCCCGGCTTTCATCCAGCGCCATTTCGGCGATGGCGTGGGCGCCGGCAGCCTGGCGCAGGCGCCCAGCCTAATGTTCAACACCAAAGATGAGTTGCAGGCGCGGTGGGTGCGGCGTTTGTGCCATCGGCACGTGGAGCTTCCCCGGCACACGTTGCCTTCGTCCCACGCCTTTGTGACAGCGGCGTTGGCTGGCATGGGCTGGGGCTTGCATCCTGAGGCACTGATCGCCCCTCATCTTGAGGACGGTTCACTCGTCGAGTTGGTGCCGAACACCCAGCTTGATGTACCGCTTCACTGGCAACACGCACGCGCGGCGTCAGGGTTGCTCGAAGGTTTGAATCGCGAGGTTCTCGCCGCCGCTCGCGCCGCGCTGTTACCGCCCTGAGTGGCGCCGGGTCAAATGCGCGATATCTGATTCGGATGCACGCCTGCTTTTGGCTTAACTCCGCCGAATTGCAGGCGTGCTGTGCTGGTCCGCAATTGAGCGGATTGACCTGCACCACTGGACGACAGAACTGTGCTCTTCCGATCTGACAGGGTTGAGCGCAAACCGTGGCAGGAAACCGTGGATAGCCCAGCTTTACAGGGCCACATTGAACCAGACAGGTGGGCTACAAGCCAGGACGAGAGTTTCGTCGTGATGAGGCCGCCAAAGTGGGCATGGCTGTATGCTGCCCTGCCGCCGCCTCTTAAGAGAAGCGAACTGTTCATCGTGCGCCGTCGAAACCGCTGCCCGCGGCCCTGAATGGCGCCTCTCGCCAAACCTGGTTCACGAATCCAGACCCATGGGCCAACCCACCCGACGCAGTTTGATCGTATGCAGAATTGGCGTGCTTTCGCTCCAGCCGTCTATCCGAACACCTTTACCGCGAAATCCAGAAAGCTGCGCAGCTTCGGCGTCATTCGGCGGTCCGGGGCGTAGAGGATATGGAGCGGACGGGTTGGCGGTTCGTAGTCCGGTAATAGGCGCACAAGCCGGCGGGCAGCCAGATCAGCCTCCACCAGTTCAAGCGGCTGCAGCAGGATGCCCTGCCCAGCCACCGCAGCCATGCGCAGGGCTTCACCGCTGTCTGCCATCAGCCGTCCGGTCACCGGCACGGTGACGCGGCCATCGGCACTACAAAAATCCCAATGTGTTCGTAGAGAGGTATGGGAGAAGCCGAGGCATTGATGTTGCTGCAGATCCATCGGGTGATTCAGCGCCGGACAATTAGTGAGATAAGTCGGCGCCGCACATAGTACGAGTTGATAAGGCCGCAAGGTGCGGGCCATCAGGCTGCTATCGGCCAATTCGCCCACCCGGAACACGGCGTCGTAGCCCTCATCAATCAGGTCAACCGTGCGGTTCGCGAGCGTGAGGTCCACAGTGACGTCCGGGTGGGCCGCTAGGTAGTCGGTCAGTGATGGCGTTAAGGCATGGATTCCAAAAGTGACCGGCGCGTTGACTTTGAGTCGACCGCGCGGTGTGGCGCGGGTCTCGGCGACAAGTGATTCGGCGGCTTCCACCTCGGCAAGAATGATTCTGGCCCGCTCGTAAAACGTCCTGCCGATTTCCGTCAGGCTATGGCGCCGGGTCGTGCGGCGAAGCAATCGAACGCCCAGGTGCTGCTCCAGCATCTGGACATGCTTGCCAACCAGTTGGGGGGAGGTCCGCAGAGCGTCTGCTGCCGCCGAGAACGAGCCGGCCTCGACGGTCTTGACAAAGATCTGCATGGCAGCAAGACGGTCCATTAGAAATATCTCGTTTGCAGTAAATCAGCGCTTTACCAATTTATCGCGTCTTGTTTGCTGCCGTACAGTGTGCCCATCACGCTTCACGGACAGGAAGACATAGTGCGGAGCGCGATTCTGAAGGCACTCGGCACATGAGTTGCCCATACTTTTTTTGAGAGGCCGAGCATATTATGACGGTAGAAACAAACAAACTAATCATGTCCCGCTTTGTGGACTTCATTAACACCGCCAGCGAGCAACTCGCCAAAGAGCTCATTTCTCCTGACGCAATATTCCATGTTCCGGGTCGGCCAGAGCCCGTGGTGGGTCCGGCCGGCTATCTTGAGATCATAGGCATGATGCGCGGTGGATTTCCGGATATTCAATGGACGCTGGAAGAGTTGGTCGCTGAAGGTGAGAAAGTGGCAGCTCGATTCACGATGCGTGGTACGCACCAGGGCACCTTCTTCAACATTCCTCCCACAGGCAAGAAAATTGAAGTTCAAGCGACGAACTTCTACCGGTTGTCTGGTGGGCAATTTGTCGAAGAGCGCGGGCAACCCGATCTGCTTTCCTTGCTTCAACAGATCGGCGCTGTTCCGACGTAACCCCATTGGAGCTATTCGTCACGATACGCAAGGGACGTGCCGATTAGCGTGCCCATTCTGCCGAACCATTGATGTACCTTGGTGACCATCTCGGTGATGGCCGGCTCGCTTCCTTTCAGTTGGGAACGGCGTAGTCCACCTGCTGTCGCCAAATACGGACACCCTCCAGTGCGTCGCGCACTGCGGTATGGGCGGGGTGATCGGCATAGGCGCGCAACGCGGACACAGACTCGAAATCGGACAGCAGCACGACATCAGCGGCGTAGTCGATACGGCTGATGTCCACGCCAACCTCGATTTGCAGCAGCCCGGGAACGCGGCCGGCCAGGCTCTCGAACTGGCGCCTCACCAGTTCGCAGGCGGCCTGGCGTTCGGCGTCGCTGCCGGCCGCGACCTTCCACATGACTATATGACGGATCATGCGCGGCTCCTGAAAGGTGGAATCACTGTGACGGGAATTAGCATCGGTTGAGGACAAAGTCATGGTGCAAGGTGTAGTAGGGTTGATCCAGTTCAGACCCGTCGGGGGCGATGCCGGGCGGGTGCGAGATCCAGTTGGAGACTAGGGTCGAACGGACACCGAACACGGCATCTGAGTCGAGATACGGGCCATCGCTGCGGAAGATATGTGTGATCAGCCGCTCATAGCTTTCGGCTTCGATCTTGAAGTGCAGGTGCGCCGGCCGCCACGGATGACGCTCCAGAGCCTGCAGCATGCGGCCTACAGGACCGTCATAGGGAATCGGATAAGGCACGGCCAGGATCGAGCGGAAATGGAAAGCACCCGTGGCATCCGTGCGGACCCTGCCCCTGCCCTGAAGGTGATCGAGCCCGGCACGCTGGACATCGTAGAAGCCTTCGTCATCGGATTGCCAGACTGCCACTTCCGCGCCGGCGACCGGTTCGCCGCCGAGTCCCCTGACGGTCCCGGAAACGAAGCACGGGATGCCACGGGCTCCATTGGCGATATCCCCGCCGTTCTCCACGACGGGCGAGTCTTCCACGTAGAACGGGCCGAATACCGTGGCCTCGGTGCAGCCAGGCGGTTTGCGGTTGTTCAATGCAGTCACCAGCGTGGAGAGACCCAGTGTGTCGGAGAGCAGGATGAACTCCTGGCGCTTGTCGTCGCACATCTGGCCGGTTTCGGTCAGGAAGCGGATCCCTTGATGCCACTCCGCTTCCGTCAACTCCACTTCACGGGCAAATTCGTGGAGGTGCTTGACCAGACTCTCCATAATCTTGACCAGGCGCGGATTCCCCGACCGGTTGGCTGCGAGCACGGCCTGGGTGATGCTGACTTCGTCGATGTCTTTCATTGTCACCATGATCCCGATGAAGGTGTCGTGGCGTCCGCAGCGGCGGACGCCCACCGGCTACTTCAGTTTGAACAGCTTGATGGCATTGCCGCGGCCGATCTTCTCGCGATCCGCCTCGCTGATACTCGCGTGGTCAAACCACTTCGCGGCATGATCGACGTTCTCGAATGGCCAGTCCGTCGAGAACAGGATGCGGTCCGCGCCGACCTCCAGAATGGCATCGATCAGCGTCTGGTTGTGGAAATTGCCGGATGTGGTCAGATGGAAGTTCCGTTGGAAATAGTGGCGGAAGCTCTCCTGCGCGGGATAAGACTTGGGGGTGTCGACCCAGGCATTGCGGTTGTCCATGCGCCACAGGCTGTACGGCAGTCCCTCGCCCAGGTGGCCGAGGACGATCTGCAACGCGGGATGCCGGTCGAACAGACCGGAAGCCATCAGGCGCAAGGCGTGGACCGCGGTCTCCTGCCCGAATGCCCACGTCGGACCCAGCAGCCAGGGGTGACCTTCGTAGATCTGGGCCCATGATGCGATCGGGTTGCGCGGATGCAGGTAAAACGGCACATCCAGTTTTTCCACGGCAGCCCAGAACGACGCGTATTGCGGCGCGTCGTAGTAGACGACGTTCTCGGGTGAATCGATCTGCGAGAAGCCGTTGACCAGCGCCCCGCGCATGCCCAAATCCCGGATGCAGCGCGTGAGCTCCGTCGTGGCGAAGTCCGGATCCTGCAGTGGCAGTGCCGCCAGCCCCTGGAACCGGTCTGGACGCCGCGCCACCTGCTCCGCCAGAAAATCGTTGGCACGGACTGCCAGCTCGCACGCCTTCTTGCGATCGGGGATCGCCTGAATCGCTGGCGCATTCAGGGACAACAGCATCATCTCCATGCCGTTCTCGTCCATCTGCCGCAGGCGGTCATCCTGGATGTCGAGCAGCCGCCGGCTCAATTCCTTCCAATAGTCGCCAGGGACGAAGCCGGCGGAGTCGTTGAGCGTCTCGGGAATGGCGAAATGCTCTTCCAGTCCAATCTTTCCTTGCATGGTGTTCCTTATTGTCGAATCTAAGGTCCCGGGATAGGTCCGGTGAACGTGAGGGAGGCGTCGTCGATGCGGCTCAGTACTGCCCCTTGGCCTCCAGGCCAAGCAAATGCTGGCCGGCCATTGAAGACACCGCATCCCAATTCAGGCTGATGTGCTTGGCGATGGCATTGCCGTCACGCCAGAGGCGCTGGATCGGCTGCGACAGCGCCAGGCCGTTGCCGCCCGTGTTGTCGAAAATGGCATTGATCGAATCGCGAGCGAGCCGCGCGGCGAAGGCATGGTCGAGTCGGTTGCGGATACGTGTATCAACGTCGATTTCCTGGCCAGCCAGGGCAAGTCGCTCTACTTCGGCCACGTCGCGATAGATCAGCAGGCGGGCGGCATCAATCATCGCCGATGCTTCTGCGACCCGAGACTGGACCGGGAAAAACTCTGCAAGGCGGCTGCCTCCCCCCGCCACCGCGCCACGCGTGACGCGCGAGCCCGCGGCGGCAAGGAAGGCATCGATAGCGCCTTGCGCCGCGCCCAGTATCGGCGACACCAGACACACCGGCAGCGCCGACAAGAAAGGGATGCGGTAAAGCGGATTGGTGTTCACCACCGCGCCGGGCGGCAGGTTAGATGAGGCCTGAGCGAATGTCAGCTTCCGATGAGCCGGCACCAGTGTGGGGACCTTGATGTCGACAGCCTTGGAGCCGGTGCCCGCCTGGCCGGCCGTGAACCAGTCGTCATGGATTGTCCATTGCTCACGCGGGACGAGCAGGAACCCAGCATGTGGCACCGGTGTCTCGTCGTCCGGCGCGAACTGCACGCCGATCAACGCCCACTGGGAATTGTCGATATTCGAAGCCCAGTGCCATCTGCCCGCGACGACGTAGCCGTCCTGAACGCGCTCGGCCTTTACCGTCGGGGCATAGGAGCCGCACACGATAGCATCCGGATTGGTACCCCAGACGTCCTCCTGAGCCTGAGCCGGAAAAGTGCCGAGAAGCCACTGGTGGACGCTGCCCAACGAGCAGCCCCAGGCCGACGAGGGGCAGCCTCGCCCGAGCTCGCTGATGATGTCCACGAACGCCGAGAAACCGTACTCGTAGCCGCCGAAGCGCGCAGGCTGCATGAGCCGGAAGAAGCCTGCGTCGCGAAAGAGCGCCGTGGCCTCTTCGGAGACGCGCCGTGCCTCTTCAGTCCGCTGGGCATGCGGCCTCAGGAAGCCTTCAGAGATCTCCCTGGCGCGCTCCATCAACCTGGAGAGCTCGGGCGCACTCGCCACTGGCGAGTGCCTGCCTGGGGCGCCTGCCGCATCCACGCGGGAGGCCTGGGTGGGGTTGGGGGAATCGTTCATCGCTGCACTCGTTTCGGGACATGGCGTCGTTGCCTGCCTGAAATCTACGTCCAGTTATTTGCAAACGCAAATATTTTGACGTAAGGAGTTACCCTAGTTCGAGTGCTTTTCCAGAAAGTGAATGCGGCGTTGCGCCGCATCAGCACCAGGGAAAGCTGGAATTTGGCGCCAACATAGGGGATTCCCCCTTAGGAAAAACCCCGAGGCAAGAATTCTGCTCAGAGCAGGCGCGAGAATCTATACTCTTAATTAACTTGCAAACGCAAATATATAGATGCTAGCCGGCAAGCGGCGAAAGGTTGGAATACATGCGTACTAGCATCTGCTTGAGCACCTTAACTTCCTCCGCGCTGAAGCCAGCGATGACCACCCTTTCGAACAAGGCGCCAAGCGGGATGGTCTGGGAAGCGAGCTGGGCACCCGGGGCAAGCAGTTGAATTTTGATCGAACGCGCATCCGCAGTGTCGCGGCGGCGGGCAACCAGGCCCTTCTCCTCGAGCGAAGTGATCAGGCGCGACAGCGTGGAGACGTCGATGCTGGTGTGCTCCGCGAGCTCAACAATGGCCTGCTCGTCGCGGTGCGAGAGTGAGGCGAGTACGCGGTAACCGGGCAACGTAATGTCGAACTGCCGCAGGTACTTCGAGAAGGCTACGCCAATGCCTACACCAGCACGATTGAGGAGATACGGCACCGATTGCTCTAGGTCGAATCCCTCCGGAACCGCAGCAATAGCAGGCTCGATGCCCCGGGATTTCGGCTTCGCTTCTCGAACAACGGACTGAGTACTTTTTTTGGTCGGCTTCATGCTGGCGGGTCGGTGGCTGTCCATACAGCGTCGCAGTGTCGGTGCGAAGCGAATTTTAGCATGCACATGCATGTAAGCCTGAGCGGCACCACCGTTTCGGGAACAAACTCTGAGGAGACTATCATGAGCTGGGAAAGTGCATGGGCCACTTCGCCGGGCGATCTGCCGAACGGCAAACTAGCAGCGCCGGACTTCGATCCGCGCGATCTGCGCAACGCATTGGGGCGCTTTGCTACCGGGGTATGCCTGATCACAACCATGGGATCCGACGGCAAGCGCGAGGGCCTGACCGCGAATTCATTCAGCTCCGTTTCGCTGGAGCCGCCCATCGTCCTGTGGAGCTTGCGTCGGGGCGCTGGCAGCCTGGCCACGTTTATTACCGCAGAACACTTCTGCATCAACGTGCTGCATGCCGATCAGATCGATATCTCCCGCCACTTCTGCCGGCCCCAAATGGACAAGTTCACGGAAATCGAGGACGCATTCGATAGCGGAATCGGGAGCCTGCCCACGCTCAAGGGAGCGCTGGCGACGTTCGAATGCAAGCGCATCTCCCACCAGGTCGTGGGCGATCACGTGATCTTCTACGGCCTCGTGCAGCGCTACACCTACTGCGATGCGAATCCCCTCGCCTTCCACGCTGGCAACTATGCCTGCCTGCAACCGGCTTGATGCCGCCATCGGCCCTTTACCTGGATAGAACCATGGACCGTACAAGTACTTCGTTGGCGGGGACGCGAGTGGCCACGCGCGCAGTTCCCGGTGAGGTTGCCTTCTGGTGCGCCCTCGTTGCACTGCTGGATGGATTTGATACGCAGGCCATCGCCTATGTCGCCCCCGTGCTCGCAGAGGCCTGGCGCATTCCTGCGGCATCTTTCGGCCTGGTGTTCGCGGCTGGCTTGCTGGGTCTGACCGTCGGCACACTCTTCGTCGGACCCTATGCCGACAAGATTGGCCGAAGGCCCGTGATCATTGGGTCGACTATCGTATTTGGCGGCTTCGCCCTGGCGACGGCCTACGCCGGCTCCATCGAGCAGGTGCTGGTGCTGCGCTTCCTGACCGGCATCGGGCTGGGCGGAGCCATGCCGAATCTGATTGCCCTGACCTCGGAGGTGTCGTCACCCACAGCCAGGGCGCGTATGGTGACCATCATGTTTTCGGGCTATCCGCTCGGGGCCGTGGTTGGCGGCTTCGTCAGCGCCGCGCTGATCGGGAAGTTTGGCTGGCAAGTCGTTTTCTACCTTGGTGGCGGATTACCGCTGCTGGTGGCCCTGGGTCTGCTTCTGCGGCTCCCCGAGTCTCCGAGCTTCGGCGCCATGTCGCAAAAGACCATCACGCAAGAGCCGACCTCCGGCGTAGTAACTCCCCCAAGCGTATCCGAGCTGTTCCGGAGCGACCACCGCCGGACCACGCTTCTGGTTTGGCTCGCCTACTTCTGCACGCTGTTGGTTGTGTTCACGATGACGGCCTGGCTTCCGACGCTCCTCAAGCAACGGGGGATGAGCGTGTCGCTTTCCATCGTTACCACTGCGCTCCTGAACCTGGGCGGGGTAGTGGGCGGCGCCCTGCTAAGTGCGTCCGTTCGTCGTTTCCACCCTTTGTCACTGATCGCTGCGTCATACGCGGCCGCCGTGTTCGGAATCATCGTCGTCGCGGCAAGCGGTGGCAACGGCCAGTTGCTCATGATCGCAACCTTCCTGACGGGTGCCGGCCTGGTCGGCTCGCAACTCCTGATGAACGGGGTCGTAACGGAACTCTATCCGACGCGCATTCGCGTTACCGCGGTGGGATGGGCTCTTGGCGTGGGGCGCGTCGGAACGGTGCTGGGGCCCTTGATTGGCGGGTTCCTCCTGTCACAAGGGTGGAGCTATCTGGCCATGGTCGCCTGGATGGCCGCGCCAACAGCAGTCGCAGCCCTGGCCGCACTCCTGCTTCGCCGGCAGGCCGCGGCCAAGCGCGAACACGCTGCTTGACACTTCTCTGAGTAAGCAATGACGCAGTAACACACTGGTCGGCCACCGCGCCGGCCTGGGTCACTGCGTGCCTAAATCAACTAGAACAAGAATGGAGGAGACATGAAATTCAGCATTCTGGCGGCCAGCGTGGCCTTTGCAGTGCCTTGCGCCGTCAAAGCGCAAAATGTGACGCTATACGGCGTGGTCGACACTGGCATCGAGTACGTGAATCACATAGGCGCAGGCAACAGCAGCGTGGCGCGCATGGACAATCTGTCCGGCACGGTGCCCTCGCGATGGGGCATGCGCGGTACCGAAGATCTCGGCAGCGGCCTTAAGGCCGCGTTCGCGCTCGAATCAGGCTTTGCGCCAGACTCAGGTGTGTCGAACCAGGGCGGCAGGCTGTTTGGGCGTCAGGCTTGGGTGGGCCTTACCGGAGCGTGGGGCCAAGTAGCACTTGGGCGGCAGTACACCATGCTGTTCTGGTCGACGCTCGACGCCGACATGCTGGGACCGAACACGTTCGGCTCCTCGTCTCTGGACAGCTACCTGCCGAATGCTCGCGCGGACAACGCCGTCTCATACAAGGGCACGTTTGGAGGCGTGACACTTGGCGCAACCTACAGTTTCGGGCGAGACGGCGCCAATGCTGGGCCAGGACCGGCCGGCACCAACTGCGCCGGCGAGAATCCCGCCGATCACCTCGCTTGCAGAGAGTGGTCGGCGCTGCTGAAGTACGATGCAAAAGCATGGGGCGCAGGCGTGGCCTATGATTCGCTACGTGGCGCGCCAGGGGCGTTCGCAGGTCTTACCAGCAGCGGGCTGAAAGACGATCGCCTGTCGGTCAACGGCTACGCCAATATCGGCGTGGCCAAGCTGGGCGGAGGCTGGATCCGGCGCGACAACAATGGCAGTACTTCCACGCCCCTCAGCGATCTCTGGTACGGCGGCATCTCGTACGCCGTGACACCGGCATTCAGTGTCGACGGTGAGGTTTTCCACCTGCGCTACCACAGCAGCGCCAATAAGGCCTGGCTATACGCGGCGCGCGGAACGTACGCGTTCTCCAAGCGGACCTCCGTGTACGCAACGGCTGGCTTCATCGACAACCGGGGGAGCCTGGCCTTGTCGGTCAGTTCGGGGGCGACGGGGTCGAATCCGGCGCCGGGCGGCAATCAACTCGGCGCCATGTTTGGCGTGAAGCATATCTTCTGAGGGGTGAATGACAGATGAGAAGAGCGGGCTCTCGCGCCAGCTCCTCTCGCTTCGGCTTCAGCAATCATTATTGGTGAACCCAGGGGGGCTTCTTGGCTGCGACGACTGCAGTTGCCCGATCCAACCATTGCGAGCACCGAACCGCGCAACCATTCTCGGTCATTTGCTCCGCAGCGAAGACCAGCTTTAGAGACGACCGCACGGTCATTCGCCAACGCGCCATGAAAAGCGACTTTCCAATCGCTCGTGGGCCTACCAAATGGGCGCCCATGCCAACACGACTGTGTTTGCTTTTCACCCAATGCGCAGCCGCTGAATATCACGCAATGGAGGCGCGCCGAAAAGGCGTGCATATTCTCGACTGAACTGTGATGCACTTTCATACCCAACTTGCAGGCTTGCACTTCCCGCGTCGAGGTTTTGGCTGAACATGAGCTGACGCGCCTGCTGGAGACGCAATTGCTTCTGGTACTGGAGCGGGCTCGTGCCAGTGATGGCGCGAAAATGCTGCCGAAACGTAGATGGGCTCATGTGCGCAGTCGCCGCAAGTTTGTCGACGTGCAGAGTCTGAGCGAAATTCAACTTGAGCCAGGCCACCGCCCTGGCGATCTGTTGACTCGGTGAACCTGTCGCTACCAGCTTTCGAAGTGCCGGGCCATTGCCTCCCGCCAGCAGGCGTACGGCGATCTCCCGTTGAATCAACAAGGAGACTTGGGGTATCAGCTTTGGCTCATCGAGCAATCGAACGAGGCGGATCAACGCATCCAGAACGTGCGCCTCAAGGTCACTGAATGAAATTGCCCGGTCCGAACTCTCCTTCGGGGGCTGCGCCAATTCCATCTCGGCCGCCAGTTGCACGATGACGCGCGGATCCATGGCCAGCATCAGGCCAAGAAACGGAGCGGCCGGCGTAGCTATGGTCACATTTGACACGACCGGCAGGTCGATAGTGGTCAACATGGATTGCCCGGGACCATAGTTGAATACGTCATCACCGAGCATGACCTGCTTGCCGCCCTGAGCGACAACACCCAGGCCGAACCCGTAGATGCACGGCATGGGTTCTGCGGCGGCACTCCTGCGGTGGAGAGTCAAGCCTGAAATTGCAGTGGAGTAGTCGCCATCGCTTTGGGCAACCCGGCTGATTGCCTCCACGAGGGCATCAATGCCCGCAGCCTTGACGGGAATACTCTTGCTGTCGCTCGCGTTCATCGTCCTTTTCGGCCCTCGGTTTGCTGCTCGGAGTCTAGCACCGGGCCGAAGCCAACCTACCCTGATGGCGCGCTATTCGTCGAATTGTGCAAAAAGTGGCGCAAATCTGGCAAACGGTTTCGACGCCTGATCCCTCAAACTGGCTCCCGTTGATGCTTACCCGGAGCTTTCCCGATGCCGTCCCTTTTCTCGTCCTACACCTTGAAGGGCGTCACCCTTCGTAATCGTATCGTCGCCTCCCCCATGTGCCAGTACATGGCTGAGGATGGGCACCTCAACGACTGGCACCAAAGTCACTATGCGACGCTGGCCCGCGGCGGCGCTGGACTCGTCATCGTTGAAGCCACGGCCGTGTCGCCGGAGGGACGGATCACGCCTGGCGATGTGGGCCTGTGGGGTGATTCTCACATTGCAGGCCTCGCATCTGCGGCCAAGGCCATCAAGGCCGGCGGCGCCGTAGCGGGTATCCAGATTGGCCACGCCGGTCGCAAAGCCGGCTGCACTCCGCCCTGGGAGGGCGGTGCGCCGCTGAACGAGAAGGACCCGCGAGCCTGGCAACCGGTGGCGCCAAGCGCGTTGCCCTTCATGCCCGCCAGTGCGCATACGCCACGCGAGATGCGCGTTGAGGACATCCAAGACACGCAGCAGCACTTCGTAGATGCCGCACGCCGCGCCCTGCAGGCTGGATTCCAGTGGCTGGAACTTCATTTTGCCCATGGCTTTCTCGGGCAGAACTTCCTGTCCACTCACTCCAATGCGCGGGACGACCACTACGGCGGCTCGCTGGAGAATCGCGCCCGCTTTCTGATCGAGACAGTGGCCGCAGTGAGGAAGGTATGGCCGGAAAACCTTCCGCTAACTGCGCGCCTGGGTGTTGTGGAATTTGACGGCCGCGAAGACGAAACGCTCACGGATTCCGTTCAGGTCCTGAAGTGGCTCAAGGATGCCGGCCTGGATCTCGTCGACGCGGGACTTGCCCTGTCGACCTCGGAAGAACAAGTGCCATGGGGGCCCAATTTCTTGGTGCCCTACGCACAACGGATTCGCGCGCAAACCGGTCTGCCAGTTGCAACGAGCTGGCAGATCACCAGCGCGCAAGAGGCCGACACCTTTGTTCGTGAGGGGCAACTGGACCTCGTCTTCTTAGCGCGTACCCTGCTGGCGAATCCGCATTGGCCTTTCCATGCGGCGCGCGATCTCAAGCTCGAGAATGCGGCGTCGGTGCTGCCCACACCCTACGCCTTCTGGTTGCAGAACTGGGCCAACTGAGATCGGCACGCTCGCGCGAATGAAAGTCTACGGAGAATCGAACCAGCATGAGCAAACTCAACGTCAACGGCCGTGAGCACACGGTAGACGCCGATCCCGGCACGCCCATTCTATGGGCCCTACGCGACACACTTGGCATGACCGGCACGAAGTTCGGCTGCGGTGCCGCGTTGTGCGGCGCTTGCACCGTGCATCTGGACGGGCAAGCCATCCGCTCGTGCATCACGCCGATCTCAGCCGCTGAGGGCAAGAAGATTGGCACCATCGAGGCCGCCACCGATGGCAGCGACCGGCTCGGAACCGCTGTGCATGCGGCGTGGGTCAAGCACGACGTGGCGCAGTGCGGTTACTGCCAGAGCGGGCAGATCATGAGCGCTATCGCCTTTCTGAAATCGCTACCTCGCGGCAAGCAACCAACCGCCGCCGAGATCGATGCCGCCATGGCGGGCAATATCTGCCGATGTGGCACCTACGCCCGCATCCGCGCCGCGGTGGCCGATGCCGCCAAGTCCGTCGCCTGAAGGAGCCGCCATGTTGCCCAAATTTGACTACAGCGAAATGCCGCGCGCCCTTCTGCATATGCTGGAGCGAGACCACGCCGACAACGCCGCCAGGCTGTCGCGCCGTAGCTTCCTGAAACTGACGGGCACTGCCGGCCTGGCGCTCGGTGCCTTCCCGCATCTGGCGATAGGGCAAGCTACCGGAAACGGCCAGGCTACGAATGCCCTGAAGCCGACGCAGCAGCCCTTGGCCTTCGTGCAGATTTCCCCAAATGGCGAAGTCATGGTGACCATCAACCGGCTTGAGTTCGGCCAAGGCGTACAGACCGCATTGCCGATGATTCTCGCCGAGGAGTTGGACGCCGACTGGAACCTGGTGCGTAGCCGGCACGGCTCGAACGACGCGGCCTTCGTCGACCCGCTATTCGGCATTCACCTTACCGGTGGCTCCCATTCGGTCAAGAACAGCTTCACGCAGTACCGAGAACTCGGTGCGCGTGCCCGCGCGATGTTGCTTTCTGCCGCGGCAGCACGCTGGAACATGGACGTGTCGACGCTGCGTACCCGGGCCGGGACCGTGCTGGGCCCGGGCAGCAGGAAGCTGACCTACGGCGAGCTCGCCGAGGCCGCCATGGCCCTGCCCGTGCCCGAGAACGTCACCCTCAAGAACCCGCAGGACTTCCGCATTATTGGGCGCCCCACGACACGCCTCGACGCGCGCGCCAAGAGCAGTGGGCGTCAGGACTTCGGCATTGACGTGCATCTCCCTGGTCAGCTCACCGCTGTGGTGGCGCATCCGCCAGTGTTCGGCGCCCGGCTGAACACGATGGACGATAGCGCCGCGCGCGCCGTCAAAGGGGTGAGGGCCGTGCTGCGCGTGCCGCTGGACCGCGGCGGCGAAGGCATTGCGGTGGTGGCCGACGGCTACTGGCCTGCCAAGCAGGGGCGCGACGCACTGAAGTTGCAGTGGGATACGGGCGCGGTGGAAAAGGTGGACAGCGAACGGTTGCTGGCCCAGTACCGCGACCTGGCCCGTCGTCCCGGGCCGCGCCAGTTCGACGCCGACATGGCATCCCTGGCCACCGCTGCGCACCAGCTCGAAGCCGAGTTCGTGTTCCCCTACCTGGCCCACGCACCGATGGAGCCGCTGAACTGCACCGTCCAACTGTCTGACGGGCATGCCGAACTGTGGGTCGGCACCCAGTGCCCGGGTCTCGACGGTATCGCCGCCGCGCGTGCGCTGGATCTCAAGCCCGAGCAGGTGAAGATCCATGTGCAAATGGCGGGGGGCGGCTTTGGCCGGCGTTTCGTGGGCACCAGCGACTATGTGGTCGAGGCCTGCGAGGTCGCGAAGGCCGCTCGCGCCGCCGGCATGAACGCGCCGGTGCGCACGCTCTGGAGCCGCGAGGACGACATAAAAGGCGGCTACTACCGCCCCATGCACCTGCACCGCGCGCGCATCGGCTTCGATGAGCGCGGCAAGGTGCTGGCCTGGGACCACGTCATCGTTGGTCAATCCATCACGACCGGGACTGTGTTCGGGGAATTCCAGATAAAGAACGGCATCGACGCCACGGCCACGGAGGGTATGCGTGCTCCCTACCCGCTACCGATGCGCCTGACTGTTCACCACCCCAAGCTAAACGTACCGGTTCTGTGGTGGCGCAGCGTGGGTTCCACCCATACCGCATACGTCATGGAAACCTTGCTGGACGAGATTGCGCGCGCCACCAAACAGGATCCGGTGGCGTACCGCATGGGCCTGTTCAGTGACAAGAATCCGCGGCACCGCGCCGCATTGCAACTGGCGGTGGACAAGAGCGGCTACGGCAAGAAGCAATTGCCTTCGGGCCGCGCCTGGGGTGTCGCTGTTCACGAGTCCTTCGACTCAGTGGTGGCCTACGTCGTGGAGGCCGCGGTGCGGGATGGCCGTCCGGTGCTGCACCGCGTTACCGCTGGCGTGCATTGCAACCTGGTAGTGAATCCTCGGACGGTGGAGGCGCAGGTGCAAGGTGCGGCGGTCATGGCTCTGTCCATGTGCATGGCAGGCTCGGCCATCACGCTAAAGGACGGCATCGTCGAGCAAAGCAATTTCGGCGACTTCACCGTGGCGCGCATCACGGATACCCCCGCATTCGATGTCCACATCGTGCCCAGCGCCGACCCACCCACCGGCATGGGCGAACCGGGCCTGCCGCCGCTCGCACCAGCGTTTGCCAACGCCATTGCACGCCTCACCGGCAAGCCCCAGCGGCAGTTGCCCTTCAACTTGGCCTGACCGGACGTTATTGGGAGATTCCGGTCTCCTCTGTGTGCACACCCCGCTGGGCTGATCTGGCAGACGCCGGGGCTGCACGTCTGCCAGATCGCTTGGGCATCGTTTCGTCTTGCCCACCGTGCTTGCTTGCCGCTCTCGATGTTCTTCTTTCGACATCCCACCTTCAGAACACATCTGCAGCGAATTCTCAAACAGGCTCTCAGAACTTGTGGCGAATGCCTGCGGCGACACCGAGCATATTGCTTTGGCCGCTGGCAAGCGTGTAGCTATTGCCAAGGGAAAGGCTGTTCGCGTAGGCGATCATCGCGGAATCCAGTCCCAGGCCCGCGTTCTTTGCATATGCCGTGGTCAAGTAGACATCAGTCCGCTTGGAGAGGGCGTAGTCGGCGATGAAAGCAACTTGCCATGGGTTCGGGGTCGACGTGTTCGCGAAAAAGCGCTTGACGTGGTCATAGTTGTATTCGAGCGTCAGGCCAAGCGCCGGCGTCACCTGGTAGTTGGCGCCGATCCAGTAGAGGTCGTCGCGTTCAAGCAGGCTGCCATTCTGGTCCCTGTTCTGGCCCCAGCGGTAGCCGCCCATGATCTTTGCCTGGCCAAACGCATAGCTTCCCGCGATCGTCGCCTTCTTGAAGCTTCCACTCCCGAGGACAGCAGCATTCAAGGGGTTCGAAACGGTGGGATTGAACTGGTCGTAAGCAACAGCCACGCCGACAGGGCCGGCAATGTAGGTCAAAGCCGCACCATAGGCGGTATCGCGACGGAACTGGCCAGGGACTTCACCGTTGCCGCCTAGAAGCGGGCCATTGGCCACCGTCGTCGGCAACGCCAGGCCGGTACCGAAGGACCAGTGTGCCAGTGCGGTGACCGGGCCGAACCGACCTGTGTACTTGATGGTGTTGTCCTCGCGGAAGTTCGCGCCTGTCAGCATCACGATCGGTTCATACTGCGTGGCAAAGGCTGCGGGTACAAAGTTTGCCAGGCCTTCGAACATCGACGTGTACTGACGGCCAAAAGTCAGTTGGCCAAACTGCGAGCTTTGCATGCCCACATAGGCTTGGCGACCGAACAGGCGGCCGCCCTGCTGCGACGTGCCGGCATCCAGGTTAAAGCCGCTCTCCAAGACAAAAATGGAATTCAGCCCGTTGCCGAGATCTTCCACGCCACGCAAGCCCCAACGCGATCCAGACAGGCCGCCAGAGTCCATTCGGTAGACATTGTTTGACGGGCCCGCATTGAACTTGTTGGCTGCACTGGGCACCGCGCCAACATGGCTAGCAAATTCGACGTTCATATCCGCCACGCCATAAAGCGTCACGCTGCTCTGTGCGTATGCGCCGCCGGTGCAGATTGCGCCCGCAGCGATGAGTGCACCATGAAACTTGCTCCGCTTGCTGAATGATCCCATTGTCTCTTCTCCTTTGGTTTATTTCTGCGCCCCTGGCGTCCTCGTTGACCCGTGGCACCGCGACTACGGCAACGCCATGGGAGTGGGGTCGCGTACTAGATCCACTAGATCGAACGTCACATTCGCTGCCGCGATCACAGCGAACGAAGCGTTCGTGTCCAGCCCGGCTGTCCATAGGCCGGCCATCGCCACCAGAGAATCTCCGCGCGGGTCATCTTGTTCGATCCGCATCATGAAACGTTCGATCACATCCAGCGCGCTTCAGTAGCGTTCCTTACCGATCAATGCCCTATTCCGGCCTCGGGTGCAGGCAATGATATCAGCCAGAAATCTTTCTTGTCGACATAAATAACATTGACTGAAATGCGTTGAACGCCGCGAGCGCGCGCAGTTGGCCTTCGCGCGGCTCTGAGGCGACCCCGCGGTCACTGCTATGCTTATTCATTGGGAGATTGCCCTGAGGTGGCGCGCATCGGCAGGTGCTTTGGCTCGTTCTCCCGCGTGCGCAGCAGGTGAATAAGCAGCCGGTCTTGCCGGCGCCGAGGAGCCCGTGCCGTTCTGAGGAATTCGATTCGGGTAAAGCCCCGTTCAACACACAGCGGCGCTTGAGACTCTGCTAACCCGCGCTGATTTCTCCCATTGGCACAGCCGCAGCCTCGCGGGAGCCATACTTGCGAGCAGATATCGCGATCTTCGCTGGCAGCCTGCCGATAGAGAGGATAACTGGAGAGCGATGGCGGGCAGTCTTGCCCGCGCGCGCTTGGAAGGCCTACGCCGGCACAGCGCTGCGGCCGGCAGCGCCGCCCTTGCCTTTCTGGACGCCGGATGACAGGGCACGGACGGCTGCTTCGCGGGAATTTCCGATGCGCTTGTGCGCGGTCTGCAAGACCGCTTCGATGTCCCGCTTGATTACAGCGCGCTGCAGAGCACGCCAGGTCTTGAAGGAATTCTCCAGCGAGCCGGGATGGGCTGCGAGCCCCAGCCGCACATAGCGCAGGACCCGCAGCGAGATAGAGTTCAGCACCTCCCCTACCAGCCGGTTGCTGGACAGATCTGCCATGGCCATGTTTGCCAGGAAGGTCACGCTGATATAGGCGTCTACCGATTCCTCGGCGGCCTTGCTGAACTGCGGAATGAATTGCTCGAACAACGCTTCCAGCGCGTCCGCACGCTCTTCCATCAACTGCCTGAGCAGGATCTCGAACAGCGCGTCCCGCACGACGTAGATATCCCGCAGGTCCTGGGCATTGGGCTCGGTGACGATGGCGCCGCGCCGGGGACGGAACTCAATCAAGCGCTCCCGCTCCAGAATGCGCAAGGCCTCGCGCACAGGAGCGCGGCTGACCGCCAGGACCTCGCTGATGTCTTTCTCCAGCAAGCGCTGGCCTGCGTGGATCACGTCGATCGTAATCAGGCCCGCCAGCCGTACCGCAATCTGGTCAGCTACGGATGCCGACCAGTCGCGTCCATGCATAAGCGCCTGCTCGACAGCCAGCGTGACCGGATTCTGCGGTGTTTGCGGTGCAAGCAGCGACTGCAATTCCGGCGTGTTGGTAGTCTTGAGCCTGCCCATGAGTGGTAAGTCCTTCCGATGATTGGGGAACGGGTCGGGTGCTGCCCTTGGTCGGCATTGCACCGCTTGCAGCGCCCGAGATCTTACCTTACGTGGCGAATCGGGCAGATTGCGGATACTGCCAGAGCCAACGGGACCATTGATCCTGGCAGCCGCGCGTTCCCAAAACGACAAGGGCCTGCGCAGGACGACGTCCTTGCAGGCTCGCTACGGGCCCCCGGTACATCGGGCCGCCGCAGAAACAGGGGGCCGCACGCCAGGGCAGAGACAGGGGAAGCGGAGCCAGCAAGGAGGCGCTTGACGCCCGCCGTCGCTCGCGTATTCCGATACCGCGCCTACTCGTCGGCTCCGGGAAGCGCATCGATGTTCAGGTATTTGCGCACGACGTACCCGTCATGTTCCCACGCAATCAGATCGGTCAACAGCATCGCTGCCGTGGCATAGGACAGCCGCTCGGCGAGCCAGCAGAATCCCATGCAGATCGCCCCGCCCATCCGATGGAGGTACGGGCCATTACCGGCTGGCTGATCGTCTTTCATTGTGATATCTCCCCTCGCCCATGTTCTGCGCGCACGGCCCGCAGAACATGGAAGCTTGTCACCCTGGCATCCAAGCATGCGCGGCGCTTTCCGATGGCGCTCCAGGAAAGGCGTGCCGTCCCCATGATACGGTATTTTATTTTTGTCGACAATATAAGCGCTAGCCCGCACCGGTTCCACTGAGGGTTCCGCAGAGCCTGTGGGGTCACTGAAGGTTGCTCGAACGCCTATTCGCCACGCGCCGCGCGCCGCGCGGCTGGCCAGACGGAAGCCCTGCGGAATCCGGAAAAGAGAGCGTCAATACAAGACATGGCCTGACGCGGATTACGCTCTGCCAGGGTTATGCTCAGGTCGGTGCCGTCTGCCGGCGCAATGTGCCGCGCGCTGCCCTGCTCTCCTTGGGGCTGCAGCCAAATTGCACGTGATACCAGCGCGAGAATCCGCTCGGCGCGGAAAAACCGAGCAGGGTCGCCACCTCCGTCAACGGACGATCGCTCTCGGTGACATGGCGTATGGCGAGTTCCGTACGAACGTCGTTAACGATCGACGAGAAGCTCTGCCCGTGTTCCGCCAGCCGGCGCTGGACCGTGCGGCACACCACGCCCAGATGCTCCGCAACCTGTTCGATGCTGCAGCGCCCGCTGGGCAACAGCAGCAGGATCATGCGCCGCACATCCTCAAGCATTGTCGCCTGCTGCGACAGGGCTGACGCGTCTATCAGCCGCTGCGCGTAGCGCCCCATGGCCGGATCCGCGGACGGGTTGCGTGCATCGAGATCGGCCTTTGCGCAGATAATGCAATTGAAGTCATAGTTGAATTCGACGCAAGGGCCAAAAAACCGCCGGTGGATACTCAGATCGCGCGGCGCGGGGTGCTCAAAGCAAACACGCCGCGGCTCCCAGTCGGGCTTGTGGAGCTGACGTATCAACCGCACCATGACACCAAGCGCCAGCTCAACCCTTTGACGCGTGGGTTGATGTGCGCTGCCAGCCACTACCACCTCGCGAATAATGACCAGTCCATCGCACTCCTCGATCGCCAGCGACAGCGCACTGTTGAGCGACGCTTGATAGCGCACCAGCATGTGAAGCGACTCACGCAGGGTCGCCTGGTCGCGGATCAGCAATCCTACCGCCCCAAGATTGGACAATAGGCGCGACTCGGCCATGCACAGCCCGAAACTCTCGTTGCCTGACATGGTTGCGGACGCCTGAAGCAGCCGTCCGACACGTTCGACGGGAATCATGATGTCCGGCTCGCTCAGTACGCTCGGACTCAACCCCGCATCAAAGAGCATCCGCACTGGGTCCAGTCCAGCGGCTCTGGCGACCTCGTTGTAGTTGGTGAGGGCCGCGGCGCGGACAAGTGACGACATTAGAGTACTGAGTAGGACATTGGCATGGAATGATAAATGCCTGTCATGTACTGTCAAGCGGGAGATACCCGCGACATCCAGACTCGCAAGGATCGATCGGCCAAACCGACAATCGGAGACACGCTCATGATTCAACACCTCAAGGCGGCACCCGCAGTGGTCCGCGCAACCTCTCTAGGCAACTCGATCCGGGTCGAGCCCATCACTTGCACGATCGGTGCGGAACTCAGCAACGTCAACCTGGGCGCGGCTGCCGAGGACGACCAACAGATGGCGGAGATTCGGGCGCTGCTCCTGAAACATCGCGTGGTGTTCTTCCGCGACCAGGACATCACGCGCGCGCAGCACGTGGCCTTTGCGCGCCGCTTCGGTGAGCTGGAGGACCATCCAGTGGTAGGCAGCCATCCCGATTACCCAGGACTGGTTCAGATCTATAAGACCCCGGACAGCCCCCCCGAACGCAACGAGAATTCCTGGCATACCGATGCCACCTGGCGCGAAAAGCCTCCGATGGGCTGCGTGCTGCGCTGCGTCGAATGCCCGCCAGTGGGCGGTGACACGATGTGGGTCAACATGGTCGAGGCTTACAACCAGTTGCCCGAGGATATCAAGACGAAGATCGCCTCATTGCGCGCGCGCCACAGCATCGAGGCGAGCTTCGGTGCCGCGATGCCGATCGAAAAGCGTCTTGCGCTGAAGGCTCAGTACCCGGACGCCGAACACCCGGTTGTGCGCATCCATCCCGAAACCGGAGAGAAAGTGCTGTTCGTCAATGGAAGCTTTACGACGCACTTCACAAATTTCAATGTGCCGGCCAACGTGCGCTTCGGGCTGGACAAGGCGCCGGGTGCCGGCAATTTGCTTAGCTACCTGGTCAGCCAGGCCAACATCCCCGAATACCAAGTGCGTTTTCGTTGGAAGAAGAACAGCGTTGCATTCTGGGACAACCGTTCCACCCAGCACTACGCAGTGATGGATTATCCACCGTGCCACCGAAAGATGGAGCGTACCGCCATCATCGGTGACGCGCCTTACTGAAAGATCGACATGACCTCTACGGCACCGACCGTTCTCATCGTCCCTGGCCTGCGTGACCATGTGCCGGAACACTGGCAAACCCTGCTGGCGGCGACGCTGCCTCGCGTCGTCAGCGTCGCTCCGCTTGAGCAAGACAAGCTGAGTTGCGCTGCTCGCGTCGACGCGATCGATCGCGCTTTGGCCACCATCGAGGGGCCGGTGATCATCGTGGCGCACAGCGCAGGCGCGATGATGGTCGCCCATTGGGCCGCCCGAGGCGCCACACGGGAGATCCTCGGCGCACTGCTCGCGGCGCCCGCGGACCTCGAAACGTCTATGCCGGCAGGCTATCCGACGCTCGGCACGCTGAGCGACCACGGCTGGCTGCCGATCCCTCGCGGCACATTGCCGTTTCCGAGCATCGTTGCGGCGAGCAGCAACGATCCCCTGACGCGCCTCGATCGCGCCCGTGGCCTGGCGAAGGCGTGGGGCAGCCGCTTTGTCGAACTCGGCGAGGTCGGGCATCTGAATCCCGCTTCAGGCTATGGCGAGTGGCCGCAAGCCAAAGCGTTCATTCGCGAACTCTCGTGACCGAACCGGCGGCGGAATGCCGCCGGCCGGGAAAAAAAGAGCGGGCCCGCGGGATTTGAAGATGGCGGCGCCCGCTATAAACGATCAGCCAGACTCGACGACCGCGATCCGTATCCGTAACTGACGGACGAGCCAGATCGACGATGCCGCATACACTGGCCAACGACTGCGCAAAGGCCATTCGGACTGCAATGGCGAGTTTGCGCAGAATAATCGCTTATTAATCCGGCTGGTAGTTAATGGACTTCAGCAGCGCGGCCTGTTGCTGGTATGCCTGCTTCAGGTCCGCCATCAACTCTTCCGACGTAGCGGCGCCCCCCTGCTCCATCCCCATGTCCTTGACGTGGTTCTGCACCGCGGGTTGCTTGAAATACGCCAGTGTTATCTCGCGGATTTTCTCCTGGATTGCCGGAGCGACGTCCGGGCGGGACCACACTGCGAACCACCCTGCTTGCGCCAGTTGCGGGTAGCCGAGCTCCTTGAAAGTCGGCACATCCGGCAATTCGGCAATCCGGGTCGGATAGTTCAAGGCAATCGCCTTGATCTTTCCCGCTTTGATCAGCGGCAACGAGGTAGTCACCCCATCGAACATCAGGGGCACATGACCACCCATCAGGTCGTTCAACGCCGGGGGCGAGCCTTTGTAGCCCACATGCCGCATTGGTACATGCGTGAGCTGCCCGAGCAGGATGCCCGAGGTGTGGCCCTTCAATCCCGTAGCATAGGACGCGAAAACGATACCGTCCTTCTGCGACTTGCCGTAGTCCACCAACTGCTTCAGGTTGGAGATGGGCACATCCTTGTTGGCAACCAGCACCAGCCCCGTGCGACTGATCTGGGCCAGGGGCTTCAGGTCCGTAAAAGGCTTGTAATGGACCTTGTAGGCCAACGGCGCCTCGCTCACGACACCGCCCTGGATAACCAGGAAGGTATAGCCATCCTTGCCGTTGGACTGCAAATCGCTGATCGCCAGCGCACCGGCGGCACCAGCCTTGTTTTCTACGATGACGGGCTTGCTCAATTTTTGCTGCAGGCCTTGCGCCAGCAGCCGGGCCAAGGCGTCAGCACTACCGCCGGCAGGCCCCGCCACCACCAGACGGATCGGCTTGCTGGGCCAAGCCTCCTGGGCCTGGGCCACGGACATGCCCCCGGCGACACCAACACCGATTACCAAGGCGCAACCGCGCCACCCCAAGTGATTGGCCTGCTTCTTCATGTCTACCCCTTTTGATTTCGATTGCGATGCTTTGCGTGTTTAGAAAGGCTTGTTCGTCTATTCTCGGATCGCACCGGGCCAACCGGCTTGACCGTTCACGACAAGTTATTACCAACTCGCGCAAGCAAAGGGAAAACCCTGCTCAGATCTCCAGAGCGTGCAGGCTGGCCCCGGCCACGGCTCCCCTGCGCCTGCGGATGACTGTCATAAATAGCCAAGTTCAAGGCGTGCAAGGTAAAGCGGGAAGTAGCGCCAGGCTAGATGATCCGATGCAAGAAGTCATAAGGAGACAGAAATTGAACATGTCTACGAGTAACGCGATGCCGGCTGGGCCGGCTGCGGCTACCACTGGTGCCCGACCCTACGCGTGGGTGGTCTTTGCATTGATGTTTTGCCTGTTACTGTCTGACTACATGTCGCGGCAAGCGATCAATGCCTTGTTTCCGCTATTGAAAGCGCAGTGGCAGATTTCCGATACACAGCTCGGCTCGATTAGCAGCGTGGTGCCGTTGATGGTCGGCGTGCTGACCCTCCCGTTCTCCATCATCGCGGACCGCTGGGGGCGCGTCAAAAGCATTGCACTGATGGTGGCGGTGTGGAGTGTTGCCACGCTCGGGTGCGCCATTGCCAGCACCTATCACGAGATGTTCGTTGCGCGCTTGTTCGTTGGCGTCGGCGAGGCCGCCTATGGAAGTGTCGGATTCGCTATGCTCGTGAGCGTCTTCCCAAGGCATATGCGGTCTACCATTGCCGGCGGCTTCACGTCTGCCGCTGCCTTTGGGTCCGTGCTCGGTGTTTCGCTTTCCGGGATCATTGCGACGCACTTTGGATGGCGATGGTCAATGGGTCTGATGGCGATCGTTGGTTTTGTGCTGGTGATCATTTATTACTTCGTGGTCACCGAGAAAAAACTCGCGAGTGCGCAACCGGACAATGCAAACGGAACTCCGGTCCTCGGGCATGTGAAACTAACACCGCGCGCGTTTTTCTCTGGCCTGTTTCCGTCCCGTTCCGTCTTTTGTGCCTACCTCGGTTGCGCCCTGCAGATCTTCGTTCAAGGCACTCTGTTCGTGTGGCTGCCCAGCTACCTGAATCGCTACTGGGGCATGCCTGTCAGCGAAGCAGCCACATTGGCGGCAGGCCTGGTCCTTGTCAGCGGCCTGGGCCAACTCATATGCGGTGTGATGACCGATCGGATCAGCGGGGGTTCGTCGCTCAAAAGGTGGAACATGGCCATTGGCTATTGCCTCGTGTTAGGCGTTCTGCTGGCGATCGCGTTCCGTTTGCCACAGGGCAATCTGCAACTCGCGCTCCTTGCGCCCGGGGTGTTCTTCCTTGCCAGCTCGTTCGGCACATGCAGCGCGATCATTGCCGGGGCCACGCCGCCAGCCATTCACGGCTCGGCATTTGCCACTCTGACGCTGTTTAACAACATACTGGGCCTCGCAGCAGGCCCCTTTATCACCGGCATGGTAGCGGATGCGGTTGGTCTTCAAGTTGCCTTGCGCTGGCTACCGTTCGCGGCAATTCTGCCCTTCACCGTGTTCCTCATTGGCAGATGGTGCTACGTCGCGGAAGCGCGACGCGGCTGAGCGCGCTGCCGAGTCTACGATGCACGGCCATTGAGAGCCTCAGTTCCAAGTTGCACAAAGGCTCGTACCGCGGGGGATATTTCCCGACGCCTATACGCTAGCGCCAGGTGCACTGAGAACTTGAAGTCGGCGATCTGTGCGTAGAAGATGCCTGGCTGGGAGAAATTCTGCATTGACTCAGGCACGATGGCCACTCCGTATCCCGCGGACGCGAGGCAGATTGCGGAGATGAAATCCTGGACGCGATATTCCAGATGAGGCGTGAACCCTCCGGCTTTGCCCAGGGCGGATAGCGCATCCCCGAATCCTTCCTCGTCTGCAAACTGCGGGACGATGAAGGATTGATCTGCTAGTGCGCGCGCTGAAACGGTCCCTCGCCTTGCAAGTGGATGGCTTCCTGTCATTGCAGCCAGTAGACGTTCAGTCTGCACGACTTTCGTGATCACGCCAGCCGGATAGAGTCGTCTGGGCCTGACAATTCCCACATCAATCTGGCCATCGCTGAGCGCTTCGAGCTGCCTTGGCGTTTCCATTGGCACGACTTCAATCCGGACCATCTCGTGTGATTTCCGGAACTCGCTCAGCATCGTGGACAAAAGGCCGCTGCTTACGCCAGATGCCACATAGCCGAGCCGGATGACGCCAGCCAGCCCTCGGGCAGCCAGGCGTCCCACCTGGTCGGCTCGCTCAATGTGCCGCAGCGCAGCGACCGCCTCGGCATGGAACAGGCGCCCCGCGTCGGTAAGTGACACTGGCTTCCTTTTGTTGCGGTTCAAGAGCGTGACCCCCAAATCCTGTTCAAGGCGTTGGATCTGGGTGCTAAGCCCTGATTGTGCGACACCCAGGCGATCTGCCGCCTTCGCAAAGTGAAGCTCTTCTGCCACGGCAAGGAAGCTCTGCAACTGGCGAACGTCAATCATCGTTTTAATCTCAATTTCGGAACAAAGATTACTGTCTCCTATCTGGATCATATCAAAGAATCCAGATGAAATAGCGCCATACAACACCCCGGAGAACCATCGATGAATGCCCCGCTTCCTGCTGCCGTGCTTGCCAGCAATGACGAGTCCCGCTTCCAGTTTTCTGCCCACCCAGCTCACCATCGCCTCCTGCATGTGACCGTTGAGCGCAATGCCCTTCTTGGGTTCCTGCATGACGTACGCAAGGTCGATGTCCAGAACCTCGAGTATGTTCCCTTCATGCGCTACGGGCTGGCGGATGTACTCGCGAAGCATGTCGGCGAAGACTTCGCGACAACCATCAACAGCATTGTGAAGGACCGGCAGCACGGTGGCTTTACGGTAGGCCTCCAGGGACTGACGACGGACGCCGACGATTTCGTTCGCTTCGGTACTGCCATTGGGCACCTCTTGGGCCCCGGCAACCACGATGCGATGTCGGGCACCTACTATGCTCGCTTCGTGGTCAGGCACACGGACGATAGCGACTCCTATCTGCGCCAGGCCTATCGACTCTTCACGATGCACACCGATGGCACCTTCGTTACCGAAGCGACGGACTGGCTGTTGATGATGAAATTCGCAGAACAGAATGCAAGTGGCGGCGAGTCCCGATTCTTGCATCTGGACGATTGGCAAGAGCGTGACCGGTTTGTCAGTCACCGCCTCGGGACGCAGCCTTTCCTCTACAAGGCGCCGGGGTCCAAGAATGTCAGCGATAGGGTCGAACGGCCGCTCTTCTTCCAGAACGCGTTTGGGCTGTCGATGTCCTTCATCGATCAGTTTGTACAGCCTCGCAATCGCGAGGAGGCCGCATTTCTCAACGACCTGTCGACGTCCATGGAAGCTTCGCCGGGAACAAAGGAAGTTTCACTGCCCGTCGGCGACCTGGTTGTCCTGAACAACTACTTCTACCTCCACGGCCGTGCGCCGTTCGAGAAGAATTCGGCGCTGTTCCGTGAGCTGATGCGCCAGCGAGGCACGTTCGCCTAATCATCAATGTGATCCGGCGTGGCTGATAGTGACAGCGGTTGGGCCTGATAGACGCTTCAAATCAACATGACACATCAAACAGAATTTGCAGATAGCCAGGCCGTTGCGAGCGCTGGAATGCCCGCCAAGCCGGCATATGGAGCCAATAGTCAAATTCATCGACGACTGCGACCGATTCTCTCGCTGGCCGATTTTGAAGTCGCGGCAAAGAGGGAGCTTCCGCGCCCGATCTTTGGCTATATTGCCGGCGCCGCGGAGGATGGAAAGTCGCTTGCCGCGAACAGGACGGCATTCGACGAGGTCAAGTTTCGTCCCAAAGTCCTTGTCGACGTGTCGGCAAGATCGCAGGCGACTGAGATCTTTGGGCAAAGTTACGCGTCTCCCTTTGGCGTGGCGCCCGTTGGTATCAGTGCGATTGCCGCTTACCGCGGCGATGTGGTTCTCGCGCAAACAGCGTGGGAAGAGCGGATACCGGCAATCATGAGCGGCACGTCCCTGATTCCGATGGAAGACGTTCACGCAGCCGCGCCAGGCACCTGGTTTCAGGCATACCTGCCGGGTGACGCCGCACGCAGGGACGCCCTGATTGAGCGGATTGAAGCGGCCGGGTTCGCTACGCTTGTCCTCACGGTTGATATTCCCGTTTGGGCCAACCGGGAGAATAACGTCCGTACTGGCTTCTCCTTGCCTTTGCGACCATCTCTGCGCTTGGCGTTCGATGGGATATCTCGGCCGCATTGGCTGGCCGGGACGTTCGCCAGAACGCTCATTTCGAGCGGGATGCCTCATTTTGAGAATTCCTTTGCGTCTCGCGGCGCACCGATCTTGTCGGCCTCCGCCATTCGCGATACGACGGGGCGCGATCACCTGAGTTGGACGGATATCGAGCGAATCCGGCAAAGATGGCGCGGCAACCTGATCATAAAGGGCATTTTGCATACGTCCGACGCCGAACGCGCTGTCGCCTTGGGCGCAGACGGCATCATTGTCTCGAATCACGGTGGGCGCCAACTGGACGGTGCCGTGGAACCGTTTGCTGTATTGCCGGAGATTTGTGAGGCAGTCGCGCACAAGACAACCGTCATGATGGACAGCGGTATCCGGCGCGGTGGTGATGTTCTGAAAGCGTTGGCGCTAGGAGCCCGCTTTGTCTTCCTGGGGCGACCTTTTATTTACGCTGCAGCCGTTGGGGGAGCCGAGGGCGTACGCCACGCTATCACGCTGTTGCGCGATGAGGTCGATCGAAACATGGCCATGCTTGGCGCGAAGACCATCGCAGACGTGAACAATACCGTCATCGTCCAGGGCCACAAAGCCGACCGGTTTGTGTCGCGTTTCCCCACTTCCATGTAGCCCGCATCGCCAAACGCATGGTCCTCGTGGCCATGCAGCAATGCAGACCATGCATGGCTGCATGGCGTCATGTGCCCGGGCATAAGCATGCGTGCCCAAACCGGCAGGCTCAAGCCAGGCGGAGTCATTCGGATCGGAAGGGGGGAGGTCGCAGGCGGATGAGCGGAAACCGTGCCTGCATTCTGGGTGGTGGCGGGATTCACATCGTGGGCGACGCCGAGGCAATCACCAACACCGCTGCCGCCACCGTTCGCGAGATGGCGGCTCTCTTGTGCGACGCACTGCGCTACGGCGTGGAATATGCGGATCCCGACATCGCGTACAACGAGGAGCGCTACCGGCAGCGGGTCCTGAACACCCTGACCCAACTGCCAGCTCACTTGATCACTAGATCACTAGATCACGTTCTGCAGGCCAAGGCAGCCTGACGGCTCGAGCTCCCCAGGAGGGGAAAGCCTCAAATCACGAAAATGGACGAACCCGTGGTCTTTCGAGCCTCCAGGTCCCGATGTGCCTGCACGGCGTCCTCCAAGGCATAGCGCTGATTGATCTCGATGCGGATGCGCCCTGCTGCCACGTGGCCAAATAGCTCGTCGACCAGCTCCGCCTTTTCGGCCGGATCGGCGATGTAGTCGGCCAGGCCCGGGCGGGTCAGGTAGAGCGAGCCCTTGCGGGCCAGGATTTGCGGATCGAATGGCGGAATTGTGCCGGAGGCGGTACCAACGCAGACCATCAGGCCGCGGCGCTTGAGTGAATCCAGCGAGGACATGAAGGTGGCCTTGCCGACGCTGTCGAAGACCACGGACACCCCCACTCCGCCCGTCAGTTCCCGCACGCGCTTGGCGACATCCTCATGGCTGTAGTTGATCGTGTGATCACAGCCGTGAGCGCGCGCGACCTCAGCCTTGGCATCGGTCGACACCGTGCCGATCACCGTCAGCCCGAGCAATTTGGCCCATTGCGAAACGATCAGGCCAACGCCACCTGCCGCGGCATGCAGCAGCACGGCCTCGCCCGCCACGAAGGGGTAGATCCTGCGCACCAGGTAGGAGGCGGACAAGCCCCGCATGGTCATGGCCGCCGCGGCTTCGCAACTGATGGCATCCGGCAGCTTGATCAGGAGTGCGGCAGAAATCAATCGCTCAGTGCTGTAGGCGCCCAGCGTGTTGACAAAGCCCGTGTAGGTCACACGGTCGCCGACCGCCAGCTGGGTCACACCGGCACCGACTGCCTCGACCACGCCGGCCGCCTCGTTGCCGAGGCCGCTGGGCAGCGGAACCTGGTAGGTGCCACCGCGGAAGTAGGTGTCGGCAAAATTCAGGCCCACGGCCACGTGGCGAACGCGGACCTCTCCCGGTCCAGGTTCGCCAACCTCAGCGTCTTCAAAACGAAGGACCTCGGGGCCGCCCGTTTCGTAGAATTTAACGACTTTCGCCATGTTGTCTCCTGTTCTGTATCAAATAGGCTAGATGAATATCAAAGCCGTCCGATCGATGGGGGAAACTGCACCTTCAGCCTTAGTCCGCCCCCCAGGAAACGCTGGACGACTCATACAGCATATGATGTCAACTCCCCCGGAGGCCTTAGGCCGGCTTGCGCAGGAATCCCTGGTTGCCACCGTTGCGATTGGGAGCGAAGCCATTGGCCTGGAGCGTCTCTTCCGCCGTGTCGTAGAAGACCCCGATCTGCATGATCTCTCGTGCCTGTTTCGCCGTCGCGATGGGGCGACCAAATTCGCCGGCGATACGCACCAGTTGCTTGATCTGCTCGACAGAGGTGGCCTTTCCCGTGCGGGTCTGGTTCCAGAGTACATCCTCGATGCCGCACCGCACATGCAGGCCCAAGGCAATGCCGATCATATTCACGGGCAGCACATTGAGCACCGAACTCTCCACCGTGATCACCGCGCCGTCGGGCGCTGCACGCAGGAAGTTGGCCAGGTTGTAGATGTTTGCTTGATCCATGCCGCCGCTGATAGCCACCCAGTTCATCACCAGTGGCCCCTTGTAGACGCCGCGGCGAATCATGCGCTCAATCGTTTCAAAGCTGTTGATGTTGTAGCACTGAAACTCACTTTGGATTCCAGCGGCTGTCAGGCGTCGGATGTGCTCCTCGACCCAGCTGGGGTTCGAGGGCACGATCATGTCCTTGTAGGTTGAATAGAGGTGCGGGAATCCCCGCGAAACCCCTTTGAAGTCATCCAGGCCAGCATGCTCTGTCACATTCATCTGCGTGGTGTTGACAGTCACCGTCACCTGGTCGGGCTTCGGATCGAGTTCGGCCAGCATATGCCGCGTGTCGTCGGAGAGCCATTTGGCCGCCGAGCCATCGTCCTCGGGCGCAAAGCTGATCGAGCCACCCACCTGGATGACCATCTCGGGCACGGCCTTGCGCACCCCGGCGATCAGCTCATTGAACATGGAAAGGCGCTTGCTGCCCCTGCCATCGGGTTCGCGCACATGCAGGTGCAGCACGGTGGCACCAGCTTCGTAGCAATCCACCGCCTTCTGGATCTGCTCCTCCATCGTGACAGGGATATCTTCCGGGAAGTCGGAGGGAATCCAGCCCGGCGCATAGGGAGCGGCCGTGATGATCAGGGGCTGCTGGTTCTCGGGATACAGGTGGCCGTCAAGGAAGTTCATGATGATGGATATCCAAGTTGAAATGTGAATATTGAGTATGTCGAACTAGATGAGAGAGCTTTAGAACCCTATTTACAGCGCCATCTTCGCCACGGCGGTGCGCAAGCGAGCATCTCCTTTAACCGGTGATGTCAGAGTGTCCTTCGCGACGAGTGAATCATCTGGCCTGGCGCCACTTCCCGCTTTACCTTGCACGCCTTGAACTTGCCTTTTTATGACAATACCTTGCTGGCGCCGTAGATGCCGAGGTGCCGCGGGTGCGTCAGCGCGGCGAGAGAGCATATATTGATGATGCGGCCTGGCAGTTGCCGGTCGATGAGCCGGCGTGCGAAGGCGGTGGACATCAGCAACGCGGCCTTCGTGTTCACGTCGAATACCCGGTCGAACATCGTCTCGTCCACATCGAGCAGCGCCGCGCGCCCGCCGACGCCCGCATTGTTCACAAGTGCCCATAGCGGCGGCATGCATTGCAGGATGTCATCCAAGGCAAGGCGCACGCCTTCCTGATCGGCGACATCGACGGGAAAAGCCCGCGCTGTACCGCCGGCTTGTGCGATCAGATTCGCAGTTTCCTGCAGAGGCTCCGGGCGCCTGCCCAGCAGGGCGATATGCGCGCCGGTAGCTGCCAGCGTCCTTGCCGCTTGCCGCCCAAGTCCCGAGCCAGCGCCGGTGACGATTGCCGTCAGGCCGCGCAGGCCGAAGCGCTCGGCGAAGAACTCCGTATCGAACCCATTGGTCATCTTCATTCCTTCTCTTGACGCAGGTTAATGTCCGCCTGCTTTAGGGAAATCTCATTGATTGAGTTCTGGCGTACGTAGCCAGAGTTGCTTGTCCGCCGCAACGACCTCATAGGTGCGGATACGCAAGCTCGAAGACGAAATGCACTGGCCGTTGCGAATGTCAAATCGCAAGCCGTGTGAAGGGCAACTGATGACTTGCTCAACACACGAGCCTCCCGCCATGGAAGCTCCCGCATGCGGGCAACTGTTTTCCATGGCAAAGAACTGGCCGCCAAGGTTGAACACGATTGCCGATTGACCGTCTTGCAAGAAGACCAATTTGCGTGCGCCTGGAGCCAGTGACTCCGCAGGCCCGACCAGAATCCATTCGGGATCAGGCATTGGATTCGCACTCGCTGTTCAAACGCTTGGCCACCACCGCTTGCTTCATGATGCGAACCAACTCGCTTGCTGGAACCGCGCCAGTAACCGGCCACTGTGCATTGAAGACGAGATGAGGAACCCCTCCTGTATGCTCGGCCCCCATTGAGGACTGGGGCGCGGAGGATGCCCTGGCATCCCAGTTGAACCCAGACGCTTGAGCCAGGGTCTGCAGGGTCTGCGTTGAACCGATGTCTTGCCCTTGAGAGAAGAATGCGCGATAGATGGACTCTACCAACTGGTACATGGCCTGCGGCACCAAATTGGACTGGGCCGCATTGACCAAGGCACATGCCAGCGCCGAATTCGGAAAGGTCTCAATGCTCTCGAAGTTCAATGATAAGTCGACCGATTCAGCCACAGCGCAGATCTGTGCGCGGCGCATCGCCACAGCCCGTTGGCCGCCGAGCCGTGCCTCATAGAATGCCTGGTACGGAATGCCTTGCGCAGGAATCTGCGGCAGCAGAGCATTGGCATGCCATATCGTCTCCAGCGCCAATCCGGGATGCTGCTGTCGAAAGCTTGCCCATGCTGAACGCAGATTACGCAACCCGATCCAGCACCAGGGGCATATCAGGTCAAGGTAGAAGTCAACGCGCAGAGTTTGCGACGATGTAGAGGCAGGGACCGCACCCGAGCGTTCAGAGCAATTCACGCAATCATTCCTTAGCCCCCCGGGCGGGAGCCGTATCCTATTCTTCAAGCTTGATCCCTGCGTCGTTGGCGATTTTCGTCCAGACTTGCAGATCGTCCCGGATAATTTCGCCCAACTGCGCGGAGGACTTTACCGGCGGCGGCTCGAAGTTCTGCCTCTTCATCAGGGCCGCGATCTCCGGCAACGCCTGTACCTTGTTGACCTCATCCGCCAGCCGCTTCACGATCACCGGACTAGTTCCCGCCGGCGCGAACATGCCGAACCATCCCACCGTGCCAAACTTGTAGCCCTGTTCACCCATCGTCTTGACGTTGGCAAGCTGGGGAGACCGCACGTTGCCCACAATGGCAATGCCGCGCACCTTCCCCGAACGCAGGAACGGAACCGCCACGCTGGGATCGGTCCAGCCGATCTTTAGCACACCCGAGGAGAGCTCGGTAAGCAGTTGACTGGAGGTCCGATATGCAACGTGTTCGGTCTTCATGCCGGTCTGCTTCTTCAACCACTCCATCGTCAAGTGCGCGGACGAGCCGGTGCCCCAGCTGCCATAGCTGTACTTATCCGGATTCGCCTTCACGAACTCGATAAGCCCAGGCAAGTCGTAGACCGGCAGATCCGGGCTCACCAGCAGCAACACCCCACCCACCGCTGTCTGTGCGATCGGCATGAGGCTCTTTCGTGCCTCCTGGGAAATGGACTTGATGACTGCCGGCGCAACCACCATGTTGGACGCCGTTGTGTAGAGAATCGTGTAGCCATCCGGCGCCGCCTTGAGGACGGCGTTGGTCCCGATCACCCCGCTGCCACCCGGCCGGTTCTCCACGACCACGGCCTGCTTCAGCGATTCGGAAAGGCGCTGCGCCATGACCCGCGCCAGCGCATCGGTTCCCGATCCGGCAGACGACGGCACGATCATTTGAATCGGGCGCGCCGGCCAGGCTTCCTGTGCCTGGACCAGGCCTGGCGCGCATAAGGCAATGATTGTCTCGGCGCACAACGCAGCTGCGAGCAGCTTTTTTAGTAATGACATCGTCTCCCCCATTTTTTTGACTGCTATCCAGCCTGCCAAGTGCTGTCGGCCTCACCGAGGCCAGCTGCGCGACGAGCCATCTCTACCTGCCCAGGCTATCTTCGGCACGATCATAGCAGTCATGTTTTTTATTGTCGACATAAACAAAATAACCGCAATGAGATTGTCTGTCTTGATATGCAGGCGTGCCCCTTGGCACCGCGCCGCGCAAGCGCGCGGACTCCCTCACCTGCCGGTCAGTTCCAACCGGCCTGAGTCAGGCGGCCTTGCGCAGGAAGCCTTGATTGCCGCCATTGCGGTTCGGCGCGAAACCATTGGCAGCCAGCGTCTCCTCGACCGTGTCATAGAACACGCCGATCTTCTGGATTTCGCGCGCTTCCTGGGCCGTTGCCACTTTGCGGCCGAATTCGCCAGCGATGCGCACCAGCTGCTCAATCTGCTTCACCGTGCTCATCTTGGCCGTGCGCGACTGGTTCCAGAGGCAGTCCTCGGTCCCGCAGCGCACATGCAAGCCCAAGGCAACGCCCATCATGTTGACAGGAAGCACGTTGCGCACAGAGCTTTCAACGGTAAGCACCGCACCATCCGGGACGGCACGAACAATATTGGCGAAATTAAAGATGCTGGGTGCATCCATACCGCCGCTGATTGCCACCCAGTTCATGACCAGCGGGCCCTTGTAGACGCCACGTCGAATCAACCGCTCCACGGACTCGAAGCTATTGATGTTGTAACACTGGAAGGCACTCTGGATGCCGGCTGCGGTAAGGCGGCGGATGTGCTCTTCGACCCAGCCGGGCTGGGCGGGAACCGTCATTTCCTTGTACGCGTCGAAGATCGCAGGGTTCTCACGCGAGGTACCCTTGAAATCCGCAAGTTCCGCATGCTCCGTCACGTTCATCTGAGACGTGTTCACCGTGACGGTCACCTGGTCCGGAACGGGATCAAGTTCGGCCAGCATGTGGCGGGTGTCGTCGGACAGCCACTTGGCGGCGGCCCCCTCGTTTTCGGGTGCG
The DNA here is from genome assembly GCF_058794615.1 of Cupriavidus sp. GW823-FHT07A04. Taxonomy (NCBI): domain Bacteria; kingdom Pseudomonadati; phylum Pseudomonadota; class Betaproteobacteria; order Burkholderiales; family Burkholderiaceae; genus Cupriavidus; species Cupriavidus sp. GW823-FHT07A04. The sequence continues at coordinate 132,670 of NZ_JBXAHA010000010.1, read as the reverse complement.
AAGCTGATCGACCCGCCCACCTGGATGATCATCTCCGGCACAGCGTTGCGCACCCCGGCGATCAGCTCGTTGAACTTGGACAGACGTTTCGAGCCTTTGCCGTCAAGCTCGCGCACATGCAGGTGCAGCACAGTCGCGCCGGCGTTGTAGCAATCCACGGCCTTCTGGATCTGGTCTTCCATCGTCACGGGGATGTCTTCCGGGAAATCGGACGGCAGCCACCCCGGTGCGTAGGGCGCCGCAGTGATGATCAACGGCTGCTGGTTTTCGGGGAACAGGGATCCATCGAGGTAGTTCACGGCATGTCTCCATTGATAAAGGTGGGGCAAGGCTTGGCGGCGGCTGGCGCGCCTCAGAACGGCTTGTCTCCGATGATGGCTGCACGCTCCATCTTGCGTGGGGCCGGCCAGTAGTCCTGTACCGCGTAGTGCTGGGTGCAGCGGTTGTCCCAAATGGCCACGCTATTAGGCTGCCAGCGGAATCGCACCTGGTATTCGGGGATCGCCGCCTGGCTGATCAAGTAGTTCAGCAGATGGCTCGCGCCCGGGGTCTTGTCCTGTCCGTAGCGCACGTTCTCTGGCGTATGGAAGTTTGCGAAATGCGTGGAGAAGCCGCAGACGTAGAGCACCTTCTCGCCGGTCTCCGGATGCGTGCGCACCACGGGATGTTCGACCATGGGGTACTGCCCGGCAAGCTTGGCGCGATTTTCCGGGCTCATCGCCGCCCCGAATGAATGTTCGATGCCATGCTTGGCGCGCAGGCCGGCAATGCGCTCCTTGATTTCCTCGGGCAGGTTCTCGTAGGCCGCGGCCATGTTCACCCAGATGGTGTCGCCGCCGACCGGCGGGCATTCGATGCAACGCAGGACACAGCCCATCGGCGGGGTTTCGCGCCAGCTGCCGTCGGTGTGGTAGCTGTTCTCGTAGTTCTCGCGCTTGTCGCTGCGATAGATCTGTACCAGGCCGGGATGATCCGGGTCGCTGCCAGCGACGGGGTGGTCCTCCAGTTCGCCAAAACGGCGTGCGAAGGCCACGTGATCGGCCCGGCTGATATCCTGGTCCCGCAGAAACAGCACCTTGTGCTTGAGCAGCAGCGCCTTGATCTCGGCAAGCAACGCGCTATCGCGCGCTGCATCGGCCAGGTTGACGCCGCCGATTTCGGCACCAATGGTGCAGGTAATAGGTTCTACGTGCATGGAAAGCTCCCTTTACACTACAAAGATTGACGAGCCGGTGGTCTTGCGCGGCTCCAGGTCCCGATGCGCCTGGACCGCATCCTGCAGCGCATGGCGCTGATGGATCCCGATGCCGTTGGGCTGCGGCACAGGGTCAGTGCCATTGGGGTATCGGAGGACCTCTGCCCCCCCACCTCGTACATGCGAGCGGCTTTTGCCAATTCCGTCTCCTGTTGTCGTCTATTGCTGCCGCCACTATCATTCGGTAGCCTGGGTTGATTGTCGGCTCTCGCATGCGCAGGACCTTTGACAAGCCACGCCAGAAGTTGACCATCCATGACAGTCGATTCCCGGCTTGATTCACTGCAAGCAGACGCGGCGCCAGCGGCGTATGCAATGCATGTCCAACACTGGCAGCAAGGCGACGGTGGCTTCATCAGTAGATTGCGCAGGCCTTCGATCAACCTGACTATCCCTCTTCAGAAAGAGCCCCCTATGACCGTCCTGGTTCGCAGCGCCTCCCTCACGAAGTACTCCGGGATCGCTCGCGCCGCGGGTATCGACCCGGTGCAGATGGTTTCCCATGTCGGCCTGGACCGGGAATGCCTGCACACGCCCGACCTGCGCATCCCCGAATTCCGGCTTGCGGAGGTTCTGGAGACATCCGCGCGGATCACTGCCTGCCATTCGCTCGGGCTGCTCATGGGCGAATCGTGGCGGCTCTCCGACTTCGGCCCGGTCAGCCTGACGCTGCAGCATCAGCCCACACTGCGGGATGCACTGGCAGAGGTCGAGCGTTATCGCCACCTGCTCAGCGACTCTGTCGCGACGCAGTTCACCGAGCATGCGAATATCGCGGTCTTGCGAGTGACGTTGCTGACCGGCAGGCAGCAACCCGGCCGGCAGGCCATGGAGCTGACCGTAGGCGCGGTGCTTTGCCTGATCCGCGCCATACTTGGCGCCCAATGGAAACCCCGCTGCGTGCACTTTTCGCATGCGGCCCCTGCAGACCTGCGGGTGCATCGTCGCCTGTTCGGCCAGCAGGTCGAATTTGGCTGCGAATTCGATGGCCTGGTCCTGTCGAGCCAGGATCTGGATCGCGTGAACCCCCTGGCGGATGCCAGCCTGGCCAGATACGCCAGGGAATTACTTGACCTTCAATCGCCCTCGAAGGAGCACTCCCTAGCGGCTGACGTACGACGGGCAATTCACCTGCTACTGCCGCGCGGCCGCAGTGCGGTGGAACAGGTTGCGCAGAACCTAGGTGTCAGCCCGAGGACTCTGCAGCGCCAATTGGAGCAGCGTGGGGAAACATTCTCGGGCCTGGTCAATCAGGTGCGGCGCGAACTGGCCGAGCGCTATCTGCGGAGCCAGCAGCAGTCCATATCGCGTACGGCGGATCTGCTTGGATTCTCAGAGGTGAGCGCGTTCACGCGGTGGTTTGGGGTGCAGTTTGGGAAACCGCCGACGCGCTGGGTAATGGAGGGAAGGGGAATCGTCTCGCAGGAAGACGTCAATCGCCCAACGGGGGGATGAGCACCGGAGCTATCGGATGCGCCGCAAATGCAATGCGCGGTCGCAACGTCCCGCGGCGAATATGCCGCGGTTCCGGCCCGCGAGACACCCATAAAAAAACCGGCCCACGCTGCGCTCCGGCGGAGCGGCGTATAGGCCGGTCTTGCTGTGCGGGAGACACCTCCCGCGATGCGATGCCGCTACCTGAACGATCAGCCGTTCGCGTAGACGATCTTTGCCTTGCGCGCCTGGTTCTGCAGGCGGCTCAGCATATGCTGGACGGCGAAGATGGCGCGCTTCGCGTCTGCCACCAGACTGGGGCTGCGGGGACCAAGTTCGCGCTCGATCAGATCGCGTTCCATTTGGTCGGTCATCTTGATGTCGCTTTGCGTGTCCATGGCTTTCTTCCTTTCAGGGATAACCCTTATCGGGTTTTCCCTAATCATAGCAAAGGAAATGACGCAACGCAGCATTAGGTGATAGTACGTATGCAGAAAGGCAACGCTTTGCAGGAAGCAAGCCTCGATCTCCTCAGCCCGCGCGACGCGCCGATACCCCGTGCGCGGGGCGTCCATGGCTGCGGTGCTTAGCGCAGGCGCCAGGATAGTCATGCGCCCCTTCAGCCTTTTGCCAGCACCTCCCGAATGGCATTCTCGAACGCCTCCACCGGCTGCCCGCCGCTCACCAGGTATTGGTCATTGAAGATGATCGAAGGCACGGAACGGATGCCCATGTCCTGATAGTGCTTCTCCATCTCACGGACTTCCGCCGCATACGCGTCGCCCGATAGCACCTTGCGTGCCTTGTCGGCGTCCAGGCCGGCTGCAGCCGCGGCCTCGACGAGGACCTCATGATTGCTGGAATCCTTGGACTCCGTGAAATACGCACGGAACAGCGCCATCTTCAACGGCAGTTGGCGCCCTTCCAGGTTTGCCCAATGCAATAGCCGATGCGCGTCGAACGTGTTGTATACGCGGGTCCGAGAGCCAAACTCAAATCCGACGTCGGCGCCACGCTGGCGGATCATGGCCTGGCTCTGCACGATTTCCTCCTCGGTGCGGCCATACTTGCGTGCCATGTAATCCTGGATCGACTCGCCTCCTGGCCCCATGTCCGGATTGAGTTCAAATGGGCGAAGCGTGATGTCTGCCGAAACGGCATCGCCAAGCCGCGCCAGCGCCTGCTGCAGCGAACTCAGGCCTACGGCGCACCACGGGCACGCGACGTCGGAGACAAAATCGATTTTCAGCGTCTTTTGCATTGTGTTTTCTCGGTGTCAGTCCATCACTGCGCGACAGGGTAGCTGCAATTCCCATTGACTGCAGGGCCGGGGGCAGTGCCTCACTCACAGCAGGGTTTTCCCGCAAGGCAGCCACGACCGGACGCCCCTCCCCGGCATCTGTCCGTGGCCCGCCAGCCACACGGCCCTGCCTCAGATCGGGAAACGTGCACCGCGCCCACTCCTCAAGCGGCGCGGCGCGCGGTACTATCTTTCCAACAGGTCATCGGTGCACGATGATCCATTCCCAGAGAAGGATTGAAGCGAATCATGGAAGAAGGCTCGGCAGCTCCACTTGAGATCGCCCCTTCCCTCCCCCTGGCACCGAGTGACGTTCACGGCGCCCCGTCGGACTTCCTCGCCAGTGCCAGCACAAACCTCGGCGCCAACGCACGGCAGCTCTTCCTGAACCGTGAGGCCAGCCAGCTGGAGTTCCACCGGCGCGTGCTTGCCCAGGCCGAGAACCACGACATTCCGTTGTTGGAGCGATTGCGCTTCCTCTGCATCTTCAGCAGCAACCTGGACGAGTTCTTCGAGATCCGCGTTGCCGGCCTGAAGGAGAAGATCAAGCTGCAGGCGCCGGCGACCACCGGCCCGGATGGACTGGACGTGCGGCAGATCTACGCGCTTGTCAGCGCCCGCACGCACAAGCTGGTCGCGGAACAGTACCGCCTGTTCAACGAAGTGCTGGTTCCGGAACTGGACCGAGAGGGAATCCGCTTCCTGCGCCGTCCGCACTGGACGCAGGAACAAGGCGAGTGGATCCGCAGCTATTTCTTCCGCGAGCTGATGCCGGTGCTCACCCCCATCGGCCTGGACCCGGCGCACCCGTTTCCACGTGTGCTCAACAAGAGCCTGAACTTCGCCGTGGAGCTCGAAGGCAAGGATGCCTTTGGCCGGGAGGCGAACGCAGCCATCGTGCAGGCGCCCCGGGCCCTGCCCCGCGTGATCCTGCTGCCCAAGGAGATTTCCGGCTGCGAACACGGCTTCGTGTTCCTGTCGTCTATCCTGCATGCCCACGTCTGCGAGCTGTTTCCCGGCATGCGCGTGCGCGGCTGCTATCAGTTCCGCGTCACCCGCAACAGCGAACTGTTCGTCGACGAGGAAGAAATCAAGAACCTGCGCGATGCGCTGCAGGGCGAGCTGCCGCAGCGGCATTTTGGCGATGCGGTGCGACTCGAGGTCGCGGACAACTGCTCCGAGGAGATGACCCGCTTCCTGCAAAACCAGTTCGGCCTGGAAGATGCCGAGGTGTTTTCGGTGAATGGCCCGGTCAACCTGGTGCGCTTGCTGCCAGTTCCTGACAGCGTGGACCGCGATGACCTGAAGTACCCGCCGTGCCGCCCCGGCCTGCCCAAGGCGCTGCAGGACCAGCCCGACATGTTCCGCGCCATCCGCGACGGCGATATCCTGCTGCACCATCCGTACCAGTCGTTTTCGCCCGTGGTGGATTTCATCCGCCAGGCCGCGGAAGATCCGGAGGTGATGGCCATCAAGCAGACGGTGTACCGCGCCGGCAACGACTCGGCCCTGCTGGAGGCGCTGATCGGCGCCGCGCGCAGAGGCAAGGAAGTCAGCGTGGTGGTGGAGTTGCTCGCCCGCTTCGATGAGCAGGCCAATATCAACTGGGCAGCCCAGCTTGAAGAAGCGGGCGCGCACGTGGTATACGGCGTGGTTGGCTACAAGGCCCACGCCAAGATGGCCTTGGTGGTGCGGCGCGAAGGGAAAAAGCTCAGGCGCTACGCCCATATCGGCACCGGCAACTATCACTCGCAGACGGCCAGGAGCTTCACGGACTTCGGCCTGTTTACCTGCAAGGAAGCGCTCGTCGACGATGTGGCCAACGTGTTCTCACAGCTGACCGGACTCGGCCACCCCGGCACGCTGGCGCACTTCTGGCAATCGCCGTTCACCATGCACGCGGCGCTGCTCGATGCCATCCGCCGCGAAGGCAAGCACGCTAAGGCTGGCCGCAAGGGATTGATCATCGCCAAGATGAACGCCTTGCTGGAGCCCAAGCTTATCCAGGCCCTGTACCAGGCATCCTGCGATGGCGCGCGGATCGAGCTGATCGTGCGCGGGGCCTGCGCATTGCGCCCTGGCATTGCGGGCCTGTCCGAGAATATCCGGGTGCGCTCCGTGCTTGGCCAGTTCCTGGAGCATGCGCGGATCTTCTACTTCTACAACGACAAGGCCGAAGACGTGCGGCTATCGAGCGCCGACTGGATGGACCGCGACTTCTTCCGGCGCATCGAGGTGTGCTTCCCCGTGCTGGACAAAGCCCTCAAGGATCGCGTGATCGATGAGGGGCTGAAGGTCTACCTGAAGGACAACCGCGACACCTGGGAAATGGACGCGGACGGCAACTACCGGCGCAAGCGGGGCCGCCAGCCGGTATCCGCGCAGGACATCCTCAAGCAGAAGCTGGCCTGATCCCTGTTCGGCGCGCTAGCGCGCGCCTGGGGACGCGCAGCGATACACGTTGCCCGACAGGGTCACATTGGTTTGCTCCAGGCGATCCTTGCCGCCGGTCTGCCCTGCGCGCTGGGTGAGCAGGTACACCAGATTGCCGCCCATTGCCGCCGCCTTGTTCTTGATGTCGTTGCGAGCACCGGTTTCCAGATCCGCATTGGCCGTGATGGCGCCCCGCACAAAATCGCCCTGGCTGCCGGTCACGTCGCCAAGATAGGTGCATCCCGCGGCAGGCTCGTTGTGGGTGATCCTGACCGCCGATGCGGCCGGGCTGGAAAGCTGCGTTGGCGCACAGCCGGCCAGCGCGCAGCTTGCGGCGGTCCATGCAACGCCTGCGATTGTCCTGATGGTCATAGCCATTGAAGTATTGAAGTGTTGAAGTGTTGAAGTATTGGTAGCGCCGCGGGCCCGTGCGCCTGCCTCAGCGGAACAGGTAGTCCACGCCAAGTGATACGGCCTGGCTCTTGACCGAAGCATCGTTGCCCTTCCAACTGAGCTTGCCGTAATTCATGTACTGCATCCGCAAGCGCCAGTTCTGCGTGACCGCATAGGACGCGCCCACCCCCAGGCTGATGAGCCCCTGCGACTTGTTGCTCGATTCGAGATCGCCCGAGCGCCGGCCATGCATATAGTTGACCCCGGCAATGCCCAGCAGCGAAAAACGCTCGGTCAGGGGCAGGTGGCCCACTACGTTGACGGACAAGGCGTTCACGTCGAATTTGTCGTTGGCGTTGCCATTTTTGGCCACGACACGGCCAAGGCTGGCTAGCGAGCCTTCGACCGACACATAGGGCGAAAACTGATAGCCGCCCCGCAAGCCAAGTCCAACGTTGTTGGACGATCCGCCCGCCCAGCCGGGCGTGCTCGCACTGACTTTGTCGCGGGCAATATTGAGGTCGCCGCCGACGTACCAATAGTTGGCGGCAAGTTCCTCGGCTGCGGCATGCGCAGGCACAACCGACAAAAGCACCAACATGGCAGCAGGCGCGATGGGAAAGAGGCGGCCAGGGAAGGCTATAAAACGCATATAATTTAATCTCCGACGAATATAAATTACTGTAAAACGATAATACATTGCTGTTTTACAGTAATTTTTTGCCATGCGCAATCCCTTCAGGAGACCGGCATGCCGACCCCCCTTTCCCTTCCCTTGCCCGCTGATGGCGCGCTAACGCGCGTTAGCGTCATCGCGCGCCGCATGCAGTGGCTGACACTGTGCTGCGCCGTCGTGGTGACGGCGGCCCTGTTCGCCTTCTGGTTCTTGCTCCCCGATGCGGAGCTGGACCGGAACCTGCGCGCGTTCCTGGCCGGGCCTGCGCCAGGCGGGCAGTTGCTGGTGTCGATGCCGTACCGGCTGCTCGGGTTGGCCATCACGAGCGTGGCCACGGCTTTGCTGGTCAGTGGACTGATGCAAGCGCACAGGCTATTCGCGGCCCTGGCGGGCGGCGCGGTCCTTACCCTGGAGACGGGCGTGCGCCTGCGCCGCGTGGCGCTGGTGGTGACGGCGTTCAGCTTGGTGGTTCCGCTCACCAAGACACTGCTGGCCATGACCCTGGCCAGCACGGTTGCCAACGGCCCCTACATGGTGGTGATCATCACCTTCGGCGACGTGATGCTGGGCTTGCTGGGCGGCTTGCTGCTGGCCATCGCCTGGGCGATGGTCGAGGCCGCGCGCGTCGCGCTGGAGAATGAGAGCTTTGTTTGAGTTTGCGTTTGCGTTTGAGGCACCCTGACCCTATGACTATCCTCGTCCGGCTTGACGTCCTGCTTGCTGAGCGCAAGATGAAATCGCGCGAGCTCGCCCAGTACATCGGCATCACCGAGCCCAATCTCTCCTTGCTGAAATCCGGCAAGGTCAAGGGCATCCGTTTCGATACGCTGGAGAAAATCTGCGAGGCGCTGAAATGCCAACCGGGCGACCTGCTTGAGTACCGCGCCGATACGCCAGGCGAAGATCAGGCCTGAACTGCAAACAATTGTCTCTCTTCCCACTGCGGCATTTCCGCCAGATCGGCCACCCGCCTGGCCTTACGGCCCGCGCAACCACCGGGCTCCCCCCAATCGAGTGATACCGCATCGAGAGTGATCTTGCGCATACTCGCACTTTCTTGAACTACTCGCCCCCAAGCGGGCGCGAAGCAAGGTGCTTATGCTGATCCTCATCTACTGCAGTTATGCGGTTGCCTGCATCTTCGCGCTCTGGAGAGCGGCGCGCTGGGTGGAAAAGCACCATCCGGCCCTGCGCGACAACCACCCGCCGCGGCATGACGCGCCCCCAGCCGGCAAGCCCCCGGAAGATAACCTGCCTGTGAGCCAGCGCTGCCACCTGGAAATGCCGCCCGCCGGGCCCGCCTGCCTGGCGCAACGCGCCGGCGCCAGCGCTGCCGCCTGCATGGTCCTGTAGCCCCCTGGACGGTGGCCCGTATCTGGTCCTCGGCATTCATCCTTGAAAAAACCAGATTACTGTATATATTCACAGTAACTGTATGGATGAACAGTATCTACGGGAGCCGATCATGGAACACTTGGTCCGGGTACAGAACGAATACGACAGGCAGGTCCTGGCCTGGTTGCGCGAACGCGTAGGCGACGCGGCGGTACAAGCCGCGGCACAGCGACTGGCGGGAGACCGCAAGCCCTACCTGTCAACGATCTGCCGCAGCCTGAACATCACGCCACCGGCCCGCCGCACCCTGCGCGCCCAGTCGAACCGGGCCAGCCGGGAGGTTGGCGACCGCTACCTTGCGTCGATCCGTGCGCTCCTGGCGCGGCCAGCACCGGCGCAACGGCATTCGCAGCAGCAACCCGCGCAACCCCAACCCTCGCAATACCAGGATCCGCATTAGTCCCGCGCCTTGGGTACACGGAGGGCCGGGGCATTGCTCGCCGGAATATGCTTCCCGCTTCGCCTCACCCCGCTGCCATCATGGCTTTCTTGACTTATCATTCCCTATCTATGATAGTTAATTGAAATTTGTTCTCTTTTTAAGAACCTATTTCAATCAAAGGATTGCCGTGGACCTGGCCGAACTTGAGATTTTCCGAGCCGTTGCGCTTGAAGAAAGCATCACGCGGGCGGCCAAGACCCTGGACCGCGTGCAGTCGAATGTCACCACGCGCGTCAAGCAGCTCGAAGAGGAGCTCGGCGTCGCCCTGTTCCTGCGCGACAGCAAGCGCATGACCCTGACGCCGCAAGGACAGCGCTTCCTGGGCTATACCGAGCGGCTGCTGGCGCTGGCCGAAGAGGCCCGCCAATCCATGCGCAGCGATGCGCCCTCGGGCACGCTGCGCGTGGGCAGCATGGAAAGCTCGGCCGCCAGCCGGCTGCCCCGCCCGCTGGCGCGCTATCACGGCAAATGGCCGGACGTGCGGATCGAGATCCAGACCGGCACCACGCAAGCCTTGATCGACGCACTGCTGGCGCATCGCATCGACTGCGCCGTGGTGGCCCATCCCTCCGAGGGCGCGCCGGACACGCTAGACATGGACGTACTCGGCCCCGGCCTGGAAGGCACGTTCCTGTTCTCTGAAGAACTGCTGCTGGTGCTGCCGCACAGCCATCCGCCAGTGCGCACGCCGCAGGACATCAAGCTGCGCAGCCTGGCCACGTTCTCGCGCGGCTGCACGTACCGCCTGTGTGCCGAGGACTGGCTCGCCAGCGGCGAAGGCCCACGGCTGGCGCTGAACGTGCTGGAACTGGCGTCTTACCACGCGATCCTCGCCTGCGTGACGGCGGGCTCGGCCGTGGCCATCCTGCCGAGGTCGCTGCTGGCGCTGCACCCCGATGCCGCAAGCCTGCAAACCGTGCCCGTGCGAGTCGCGCACACCTTGCTGGTGCGCCGTTCGGGTTTTGCCACGTCGGCATACGCGGCGTTTCTCCAGGAGCTGCAGCATGGCTAGGATCCGGACCGTCACAGCCGCGCCGCAATCCTTCGGCAAGACCATGGCGCCATGGATGCCCTCACTGGCCGCCGCGCTGGTGCTGGCGGTGGGCATGGGCTTCGGGCGCTTTGCATTTACCGGCATGTATCCGCTGATGGTGCGCGACGGCCTGCTGAGCGTCAGTGCCGGCTCGCTGACCGCATCCGCCAACTATGCAGGCTATCTCGTGGGCGCCCTCGCGGTCAGCCGCATGCCGCAGCGCGTTGCGCCGCGCTTTTGCCGCATCGCGCTCTTCGGCACGGCCCTGTGCCTGCTGGCGCTGGCCGTGCCGGCCGCGCCCTGGTTCTTTATCGGCGTGCGCTTCCTGGCGGGCGTGCTCAGCGCCATCGCGCTGATCTGCGCGTCCGTGTGGCTGTTCCAGGTGGTAGGGCATCCGCATGGCGCGCCGCTGTTGTTCTCGGGCGTCGGTGCCGGCATCCTGCTGTCCGCCGAGCTCATTGCCGCCGGCAACCTGGCCGGTTGGCACAGTCCTTTGCTGTGGCTGGCCATCGGCGGTGGCGCCGCCGTGCTGAGCTTGCTCGCATGGCCTTATCTTGCGGGCCGCGTGCCGGCACCTCAGCCGCATGCCGCTACCAGTGCCAGTGCCACGGACGAGGCCAATGCCAACGGCCCTGGTCCGTGGCCGCTGGTGGCCAGCTACGGGCTGGCGGGGTTCGGCTACATTGTCACGGCAACTTACCTGCCGCTCTTTGTGCGCGACGCGCTCGGCCACATCGACCCGATCCATATCTGGGCCGCGTTCGGGCTTGGCGCGGCACCTTCGTGTTTTCTCTGGCATGCGCTGCACGAGCGCCTTGGCACGCGGCGTGCGCTCGCGCTCAACCTGCTGGTGCAGGCAGTGGGCGTGATCCTGCCCGCGCTCAGCCACTCGGCCGTGGCCTACCTGGCTAGCGCGCTGCTGGTGGGCGGCACCTTCGTTGGCACCGTGACCATCGCCATGCCCGCCGCGAAACGCGTGGCCCACCGCGTGACATTCAACCTGCTTGCCATCATGACCGCCGCCTATGGCGTAGGCCAGATCGCCGGCCCGCTGGTATCCGATGCGCTGATGGCGCACAGCCATAGCTTCAGCGGGCCGCTTGCCGCCGCCGCTGCCGCGCTGCTGGCATCTGCCGTCTTCTGCTTCCTGTGAAGGCCAGCGCATGCCCGGCGCGCGGCACGGAACCCACCCCACAGAATCCACCCCCACAAAATCCACCCATTACCGAAGAAACGAGGAGCCCGTCATGACCGACCCCATCCACGCCACGCAACCACGCACGCTGCTCTCCCGGCTCGGCCTTGCCACCCCGATCATCCAGGCACCAATGGCAGGCGTCAGCACACCGGCGCTTGCCGCGGCAGTGTCGAATGCCGGCGGCCTGGGCTCGCTCGGCGTCGGCGCCATGGACGCCGAGGGCGCCCGCAAGACCATCCGCGAAACCCGTGCGCTGACGGACAAGCCCTTCAACATCAACCTGTTCTGCCATGCGCCCGCCGTCGCCAACCCCGCGCGCGAGGCGCAATGGCTGGCCTACCTGGCGCCGAGCTTCGCCGAATTCGGCGCCACGCCGCCCGCCAGCCTGCGCGAGATCTACACCAGCTTTGTCGCCGACGACGCCATGTTCGCGATGCTGCTGGAGGAGCGGCCCGCGGTAGTGAGCTTCCATTTCGGCTTGCCGGCGCAGGCCTGGATCGACGCGCTGCACGCCGCCGGCATCTTCCTGATGGCCACGGCCACCAGCCTGGACGAAGCGCGGCAGATCGCCGCTGCCGGCGTCGATGCCATCGTTGCCCAAGGCGTGGAAGCCGGCGGCCACCGCGGCACGTTCAAGCCCGAAGGGCATGACGAAGGCCTCGGCACCCTGGCGCTGGTACGGCTGCTGGTCCGCCATACCGCCCTGCCCGTGATCGCCACCGGCGGCATCATGGACGGCGCCGGCATTGCGGCGGCCCTGGCGCTGGGCGCGCAGGCCGCGCAGCTCGGCACCGCCTTCGTGGCCTGCCCGGAGACCGTGGCCGACGCGCCCTACCGCGCCGCCCTGCTGGCGGACCGGCCTGCCAGCACCACGCTGACCCGCTCCATTTCCGGCCGGGCCGCGCGCGGCTTCGTCAACCGGCTGACGGAACTGGGCGAGGCAGCGGACCGCCCGGCGATCCCCGATTACCCCATCACCTACGACGCCGGCAAGGCCCTGCATGCGGCGGCCAAGGCGCGCGGCAACGCGGACTACGCCGCGCAATGGGCCGGGCAAGCCGCGCCGCTGGCGCGCGCCCTGCCGGCAGCGCAACTCGTGGCGACACTGCGCGAGGAGCTGGCGCAGACGATTGCGGCACTGAGCGGGGCGGGATTCGGGGCGAACTGAGCGGGGCCTGCCGAAGCCGGCGGCGCGTGCGTCTTGCTGCTACCATTTCGCCACGCGCAACGGCCTCATGCTGGCCCGCAGCGGATCCCCTCCTTCCTGACGAGACAATCCCATGGACGCACTCACATCCACATTGGCCATTGGCGGCACGCTGGCGCTCGGCGCGGTCAGCCCCGGCCCGAGCTTTGTCATGGTGGCCCGCGCCGCCATTGCCCGCTCCCGCGCCGATGCGCTCTACATGGCGCTGGGCATGGGGCTGGGCGGCGTGGTGTTTGCGGCGGCTGCGCTGCTCGGGCTCAAGCTCTTGCTGACGGCAGTGCCCTGGCTGTACATGGCGATGAAGGTGGGCGGCGGCATCTACCTGGTGTATCTGGGCGTGCGCATCTGGCGCGGCGCCAGCGCGCCCCTGACGATGGCGGCCGGCAAAGCAGAAGGCGGTGGAACGCCCGCCACGGGGCGCGGCCGTGTCCTGCTGAGCGGCTTCGCCACGCAGCTGAGCAACCCCAAGACGGCGGTGGTCTACGCCAGCGTGTTTGCCGCGCTGTTGCCCGCCCAGGTGCCGCCTTCGCTGCTGCTGGCGCTGCCGCTGATGGTCTTTGCCATCGAGACTGGCTGGTACGCGATCGTGGCGATCGCGCTCTCCTCCGCCAGGCCGCGTGCCTTCTACCTGCGCTTCAAGCTGTGGCTGGATCGCGCGGCCGGCGGGGTGATGGCGCTGCTCGGCATCCGGCTGCTCACGTCGCTGCGCCAGTAACGCCGGCAGCGGCCCCCTAAGACGCGGGATCCGCCAAGCTCGGCGGAAACAGCAACCTGAAGACTGTGGTTCCCCCGACTTCGGACTCCACCTCAACGTGCCCATGGTGCAAGTCCATGATGGACTTCACGATGGCCAGGCCGATGCCCGCCGACTCTCCCGAGTTGGCGCGGGCAGGATCGCCGCGAAAGAAGCGATCGAACAGCTTGGGCAGGTGTTCCGGCGCGATGCCGGCCCCAGGATTGCGCACTTCGATACGGCTACCTGCAGGGCCCGTGCGCGCCGCCATCACCACCGTCTGCCCGGCGGGTGTGTAGCGGATGGCATTGGCCACCAGGTTGCTGACCGCGCGCCGCAGCAGCAGCGGATCGGCCAGCACGGCGCCCCCGCCATCCACCGCGATCGCCACGCCGCTCGCCTCCGCCAGCCCCTCGAAATAGTCGGACAGCGCGCCCAGTTCGCGCGCCAGGTCCAGGCGCACCGGGTTGACCGCCACGCGGGCGTTCTCGGCCCGCGCAAGGAACAGCATGTTCTCGATCATGCGGGCCAGGCGTTCATATTCCTCGATATTGGACGCCAGCAGCGCCTGGTATTCGTCGGCGCTGCGCTCGCTAGACAGCGCGACCTGGCTCTGCCCGAGCAGGTTGCCGATGGGCGTGCGGAAGTCGTGCGCCAGGTCCGCGGAAAACTGGGACAAGCGTTCGAACCCATCCCGCAACCGGTCCATCATCTGTTGCAGGGCCGCAGCCAGTTCCGCCAGTTCGGGCGGCAGCCGCGCCGGGTCGATCGGCAGCTCGAGCCGGCGCACCGTGACCGACGATGCCCCGGCGGCAATGCGCCGCAGCGGCGCCATGCCGGCGCGCAGCACCAGGTAGCCAAGCCCGGCCACGGCCAGCGTGCCCAGCAGGCCCGTCAACAGCAGTTTCGCGCGGTATGCGCGCAGCAACGTGGTGCGGGAGATGGCGGTCTGGTAGAGCGTGAAGGCCAGCGTCTGCGTGACGGCGCCAGTGCCAGCAGTACCTGGACCGACTGGGACCTGCGCCTGCACGCCGTGCACCGGGTAGCCCTGCCGCGTGGTCCAGGCACGGATCGCTTCGGGCCCGAGCTGCGCATCCGGCGCCACCGGCTGCAAGGCGGGCGGCCCTTCGCCGGCATTGGCCGCAAGCAACACGGCGCCACCAGCGGCGCGCACCACCAGCGCAAACTCATCGTTGCCCGACACCACGCCGGCCACTTCCCGCCAGTCGCTGTCGGGCCGGGCGCCCTGTTCCATCAGCTCGGCCCGCGCGCGCGCCACCTTGCGCAGCAGTTCCGCGTCGTCGCGCTCTATCACCTGCATGGCCAGCGCGCGGTAGAGGTAGGCGCCCGCGCCGCCGAACACGATCGCGGCCACCAGGCCAAAGGCTAGCGCCAGGCGGGCAGTGAGCGAGAGCCTGCGCATCAGGGTTCCCGGCGCTCCAGCACATAGCCCATGCCACGCACGGTGTGGATCAGCTTGGGCTGGAAATCGTCGTCCATCTTGGCGCGCAGGCGGCGCACCGCCACATCCACCACATTGGTATCGCTATCGAAGTTCATGTCCCAGACATGGGAGGCGATCTGGGTACGGCTCAGCACCTCGGTGTGACGGCGCGCCAGGAAATGCAGCAGGGAGAATTCACGCGGCGTCAGCTCGATGCGCCGGCCGGCGCGCGTCACGCGGTGGCGGATCAGGTCGATCTCCAGGTCTTCGATCTCGATGCGGTCGGCCTCGCGCACCGGGCCGCGCCGCAGCAAGGTGCGCACCCGCGCCAGCAGCTCGACAAAGGCGAAGGGCTTGGCCAGATAGTCGTCGCCGCCCAGCTCCAGCCCGCGCACGCGGTCCTCCACTTCATCGCGCGCGGTCAGGAACAGCACCGGCGTGTCCTTGTGCTCGCGCAGTTGCTTGAGCACGTCCCAGCCGTTCATGCCAGGCAGCATCACATCAAGGATGACCAGGTCGTACACCACCTCCAGCGCCTGGTGCAGGCCATCGGCGCCGGTCACCGCCAGGTCGACCACGAAGGACGATTCGGTCAGCCCCTTGCGCAGGTACTCGCCCGTCTTGGGCTCATCCTCCACCACCAGAATTCTCATGTCCGTCCTCGCCTGGCCTGTACCGGCAGGGCGCGCTTCGGGCGCCTTGCATGCTCGGATGATAGCCGTTGGCGTGGCGCTCCTGAATGACAAATCTGTAATCGATTCGACAGCATTACCGGCTCCCCTGGCTTCCTAGAATGCGGCCATCGCACACCGCTGACGCCGCAACAAAGCGGTCGTCGCGGCCCCCACCCCTCATCCCGGAGTGCACACCATGTGGATTGTCAGGCTCGCGCTGAGCCGCCCCTACACCTTTGTGGTGCTGGCGTTGTGCTTGCTGCTTGCTGCCCCGCTGGTGCTGCTGCGCACGCCTACCGACATTTTTCCGGCCATCGACATCCCGGTGGTCAGCGTGGTGTGGACCTACAACGGCCTGTCCGCCGAGGACATGGCGCGGCGCATCGTCACCGGCTACGAGCGCTCGCTGACCAACAGCGTGGACGATATCGAGCATATCGAGTCGCAATCGCTCGCCGGCGTGGCGGTGATCAAGATCTTCTTCCATCCCGGCGCCGACATCAACCGCGCGATTGCCGAGACCTCGTCGGGTGCGCAATCGATGCTGCGCAACATGCCGCCGGGCACCACGCCGCCGCTGATCCTGAGCTACAGTGCCTCCACCGTGCCGATCCTGCGGCTGGCGCTGGCCAGCGACCAACTGCCGGAGCAGCAGCTTTACGACCTGGGCAATAATTTCATCCGCACGCAGCTAGCTACCGTGCAGGGCGCGTCGGTGCCGCTGCCTTACGGCGGCAAGGTGCGCCAGGTGATGGTGGATCTCGATACGCGCGCGCTGCAGGCACGCGGCCTGGCGCCACTGGACGTGGTCAACGCCATCAATGCGCAAAACCTGGTGCTGCCCGGTGGCACCGCCAAGATCGGCGCGCTCGAATACCGGGTCGACCTGAACGGCAGCACCGCCACTGTGGCCGGCCTCAACAACCTGCCGGTCAAGAGCGGCCCCGGCGGCACGGTCTATGTGCGCGACGTGGCCCAGGTGCGCGACGGCTACGCGCCGCAGACCAACGTGGTGCGCCGCGACGGCAAGCGCGCCGCGCTGCTGGAGATCGAGAAGAGCGGCAACACCTCCACGCTGTCCATCATCGCCCAGGTCAAGGCCATGCTGCCGCGCATCATGGCCGGGCTGCCGTCTTCGCTGCGGGTGCAGCCGGTGTCGGACCAGTCGGTCTTTGTTACCTCCGCCATCCACGGCGTGTTGCACGAAGCGCTGATCGCCGCCTGCCTGACCGCAGCGATGATCTTGCTGTTCCTGGGCAGCTGGCGCGCCACGCTGATCATCGCGATCTCGATCCCGCTCTCGGTGCTGGCCGCGCTGATGGCGCTCAGCGCGCTCGGCGAGACGCTCAATATCATGACGCTGGGCGGGCTGGCGCTGGCGGTGGGCGTGCTGGTGGACGACGCCACCGTGGCCATCGAGAACATCACCCACCACCGCGAGCTGGGCAAGCCGCTGGAGCATGCGATCCTGGAAGGCTCGGCGCAGATCGCCGTGCCCACGCTGGTATCCACGCTGTCGATCTGCATCGTGTTCCTGCCGATGTTCCTGCTCACCGGCGTGGCGCGCTACCTGTTCGTGCCGATGGCCGAGGCCGTGGTGTTCGCCATGGCGGCGTCCTACTTCTTCTCGCGCACGCTGATTCCCACGCTGGCGCATTACCTGCTGCGTGGCGAACGCAACGACGAGCACAACGACGCGGCGCAGACGCACGGAACCGGCCGCCTGCGTCGCGCCTGCGCGCGGCTGCAGGCGCGCTTTGAACACGGGTTCGAAGGCGTGCGCACGCGCTACGCCGCGACCCTCGCTGCAGCACTGCGCCACCCCAGGCGGCTGGCCGCCGCCTTCCTGGCCTGCTGTGCCGCCTCGATGGCGCTGGTGCCCTTCCTGGGGCAGGACTTCTTCCCCAGCGTGGACAGTGGCGAGATCCGCCTGCACATGCGCGCGCGCACGGGGACCCGCATCGAGGAAACGGCGCGCATCGCCGATGCGGTGGAGAACCGTATCCGCGCGGCCATCGGCCCGGACCAGGTGGCCGGCATCATCGACAACATCGGCCTGCCTGTCAGCGGCATCAACCTGACCTATGACTCCGCGCTGCCGATCGGCACCGCCGACGCCGAGATCCTGGTGTCGCTGAAGCCGGGCCATGGCGCCACGGCGGGCTATGTCGACCAGCTGGGCGCCCTGCTGCCCAAGGCATTCCCGGGCGTGAGCTTCTCCTTCCTGCCGGCCGACATCGTCAGCCAGATCCTGAATTTCGGGCTGCCGGCGCCAATCGATATCCAGGTGGTGGGCAATCAGCTGGCAGCCAATCGCGCGGTGGCGCAGAAACTGGTTGGCCAGTTGCGCGCGGTGCCGGGGCTGGCCGATGTGCATATCCAGCAACCGGACGACCAGCCCGCGCTGACGGTGAATGTGGACCGCACCCGCGCGCTGCAGGCCGGGCTGTCGCAACGCGAGGTGGCGCAGAACCTGCTGATCTCACTCTCCGGCAGCGGCCAGACCTCACCCAACTTCTGGCTCAATCCGCGCAACGGCGTGAGCTATCCGCTGATGGTGTCGGTGCCGCAGTCCGCCATGGGCTCGCTGCAGTCGCTGTCCAACATTCCGATGGGACTTGGCGCCGCCTCGCTAGACTCCGCCAGCGGCGGCGACCTGCTCGGGTCGCTCGGCAACGTGGTGCGGTCCAGCCAGCAAGGCGTGGTGTCGCACTACAACGTGCAGCCGGTGATCGACATCTTCGGCTCGGTGCGCGGGCGCGATCTTGGCGCGGTGGCGGGCGACATCGGCCGCATCGTCGATGCCGCGCGCAAGACGCTGCCGCCCGGCTCCGAGCTGGTGGTGCGTGGGCAGGTGCAGACCATGCACGCCTCTTTCGCCGGGCTGCTTGGCGGCCTGGCGATTGCGGTGGTGCTGGTGTATCTGCTGATGGTGGTGAACTTCCAGTCCTGGCTTGACCCGCTGGCCATCATCGGCGGCCTGCCAGGCGCGCTGGCGGGCATGGCGTGGATGCTGTTTGTCACGCGCACCACCATCAGCGTGCCGGCACTGACCGGCGCCATCATGTGCATCGGCATCGCCACCGCCAACAGCATCCTGGTGGTCAGCCTGGCGCGCGAACTGCGCGCGGCGGGCGTGGCGCCCCTCGAGGCGGCGCTGCAGGCCGGCATCGGGCGCTTCCGTCCGGTGGTGATGACCGCGCTGGCCATGCTGATCGGCATGATCCCGATGGCGCTTGGCGCGGGCGATGCCGGCGCGCAGAACGCCCCGCTCGGCCGCGCCGTGATCGGCGGGCTAGCCTGCGGCACCGTCGCCACGCTGGTGCTGGTGCCCACCCTGTTCGCGCTGCTGCACCGGTGGCTTGCCGCTCGTGCGCCGGCCCCTATCCCTGTCCCTGATTTGCATCCCGCTCTCGGTCTCGACCAGAAAGGCCCGGCATGACTCTCCCTGCTCCCCCCATGTCCCCATCCAGCGACGTCGCCGCCGCCCCAGGCATGGCACCCGCGCGCACGCGCCGCCTGCGAGCCAGCTTGCTGGGCTTGCTGGTATTGGCAGTGCTTGGCGGCGCGCTGGCCACCGGCATCCTCCCCAGGCTGCATGCCCATGCCACGCTGGCCGCGCGCACCGCCGAAGCCCTGGCCACCACCGTCTCGACGGTGCGGCCTGCCAGCGCGCCAGCGCTGCAGGAACTGACCTTGCCGGGCGACGTGCGCGCCTTCCAGGACGCACCGGTCTATGCGCGCGTCAACGGCTACCTGCGCCGTTGGTACGCCGACATCGGCACCCCGGTCAAGCAAGGCCAGTTGCTGGCAGAGATCGACGCGCCCGAGGTCAGCGACCAGCTGCGACAAGCGCACGCCGACGAAGCCATCGCCGCGGCCAACTACGCGCTGGCCAAAAGCACCGCCGAGCGCTGGCAAGACCTGCTCAAATCCCGCTCGGTGGCGCAGCAGGACACCGACCAGAAGGTGGCCGACATGCAGGCCAAGGCCGCCACGCTGGCCTCCGCCCGCTCCAACACGGCACGGCTGGCGCAACTCGCCTCATACACGCAGATCCGCGCGCCCTTTGACGGCGTGGTGACCGCGCGCAACGTGGACACCGGCGCGCTGATCGATGCCGGCAGCGCCGGCGGACCCGGCCGGGAATTGTTCCATCTCTCCGCCGGCACGCGGCTGCGTGTGTATGTGCAGGTGCCGCAGGATGCAAGCGGCATGGTCGGCCCGCAGATGCAGGCGTGGCTCACACTGCCGCAGTTCCCCGGCCAGCACTTTGCCGCTGCCGTGGCGCGCAATGCCGGCGCCATCGACAACGTCACGCGCAGCCTGCGCGTGGAGCTGGACGTGGACAACGCGGGTGGACGGATCCTGCCCGGCGCCTATGCCGAGGTCCACCTGAGCGCGCCGCAAGCAAGGGCCGGCCTGACCCTGCCGGCCAACACGTTGATGTTCCGCCCGCAAGGCACCTGCGTGGCCGTGGTGGGCGCGAACGGCATGCTGGCGATCCGGCTGGTGACGCTGGGCCGAGACTTTGGCTCGCATGTGGAGATCACGGAGGGCTTGCAGGGCGGCGAACAGGTGGTGGTCAACCCCGGAGACGGCCTGCTGGCGGGCGATCGGGTCCGGGTGGCGGCGGATGCGCCCAATACGCCGGCCACGCCGGCCATCCAGCCGGCAACCACGGCCAGCCAGGCTAAGTAGGCCTGCCATGCAAACTCCCAAGCGTTCTCATCAAACCCGCGTGCCTGCAGCCCGGCCACGCCGCCTGGCGGCGTCGCTCGCCTCGTTGGCGCTGGCAGCGCTGCTCACAGGCTGCGCCACCGCGCCGGCCTACCAGCCACCCACTGTCGACACGCCCGCCGCGTACAAGGAAGCCGGCGCCAGCGCGGCGCATCCGGGCGGCCCGGCGGGCATCGCGCCGGACTGGTGGCACGTGTATGCCGACGCGCCGCTCAACGCGCTAGAAACCCGCATCGACGTTTCCAGCCAGACGCTGCGCAAGGCCGTGGCCCTGCTGGAAGACGCCCGTGCCCAGGCCCGGGCCGCGCATGCGGCTTACTTTCCCACCATCAACGCCGGGCTGAGCACCAGCAGCAGCCATACCTCGGCCAATGTGGTTGGCCGCTCGCTGGCCGGCAAGACCGAGCCCGACCACCTGCTAGGGCTCACCGCCTCCTGGGAACCCGACCTGTGGGGACGCATCGGCAATGGCGTGGATGCCGCCGAGGCGCGCGCCCAGGCCAGTGCGGACGACGTGGCGGCGGTGCGCCTCGGCCTGCAGGCCGAACTGGCCGCCGACTACTTCGGCCTGCGTTCGGCCGACCGGGAGATCGACCTGCTCAGGCGCACCGTCGACGCCTACGGCACGGTCCTGCAACTGGCCGACAACCGCTACCGTGGCGGCATCGCCACCGAAGGCGATGTGGCGCAAGCCAAGGCGCAGCTCGAAAGCACCAAGGCGCAGCTAGCCGACCTGCGCCTGAACCGCACGCAGCTGGAGCATGCCATCGCCACGCTCCTGGGCGAGCCCGTAGCGCGCTTCTCGCTGCCGCCACTGGCCGATACTGCCGTGCTGCCCACCCTGCCGGCCATGCCGGCCGCCTTGCCCTCGCAGCTCCTGGAGCGCCGCCCCGACATTGCCGCCGCCGAACGCCGCGTGGCAGCCGCCAATGCGCAGATCGGCGTAGCCCGCGCCGCGTTTTTCCCGAGCCTGCTGCTCGCCGTCGGTGGCGGGCTGGAGAGCACCAGCCTGGCCAGCTGGCTGACCGCGCCGAGCCGCTTCTGGGCGATCGGCCCCGCACTGGCCGCCACGCTGTTCGACGGTGGCCGCCGCCAGGCGGTGGCCGACAGCGCGCGCGCCCAGTTCGACGCCAGTGCCGCCGACTATCGCGCAAGCGTGCTGCGCGGCTTCCAGGAGGTAGAAGACAACTTTGCCGCGCTGCATGCGCTGCAGGAAGAGGCCACCAGCCAGCAAGCCGCCACCGAAGCGTCCGAGCGCGCTCTGGCGCTGGGGCTGGACCGCTACCGCAAGGGCGCGGTGGCCTACCTGGATGTCAGCGTGCTGGAGAGCACCGCGCTTGCCAGCGAACGGGCTGCCGAGCTGGTGCACCGACGCCAGTTGATCGCGAGTGTGATGCTGGTCAAGGCACTGGGCGGCGGCTGGCAACGGACTGCCGTGGCGCCATAGCGGCATAGCGGCATAGCGGCATTGGCAGCATCAGCGGTGCATGACGGGATTGTAATGAGATGGTAAGGCCGAGGTCACCGTGCCAAACCAATACTGGTCACAGCCTTTCATCATCTCGATGAAAGCGCAGCGGCCCCAGCCACACCGGGCCCTTCCAACTGAAAGAGGTAACGCACCATGAAAGCAATCGTTCGCACAGTCTTGCTGTCCTGCGCCCTGGCAGCGCCGGCTCTGTCCTTCGCCCAAGGCGAGCAGGTGCCACTCACCCGTGCCGAAGTCCGCGCCGACCTGATCCGGCTGGAGCAAGCCGGCTACCAGCCGGGCCACGGCGACGACGCGACCTATCCCCAGGACATCCAAGCGGCCGAAGCCAAGGTAGCCGCGCAAGCTGCCGCGGCAGCCAAGGGGGACGCGGCAAGCATGCCACCGCAGGCTCAGGCCAGCCTGCAACCGCAGATCGACGCCGTGCGCAGCGCCTTCTACTACGGCGCATGACGCGTCAACGCCGCTGCACGCTACGCGTTCCGGCCGCGAATCGCGCGCCCGGAACGCGCTATGCGCCATGCGAAACACAAACGGCGGCGGCGTCAAAGCTTGCTCAACACACTGGGCCAAACTACGGAAGTACCTATCCTCGCGGCGGCAGGCCTTAAAATCGCGCTCATGTTCGTTTCGAGATCTCGAATCTCGCCAAAACCATGATGAAGAAGCGCCCCCTCCTCGCCGCCCTCCTGTTGGCGTCGATCGCCGCCCACGCACAACCGCCCGGCAAGGATGCGGCCCCCCTCGGCCTTGAACTTGGCAAAACCAAGTGCGCGCGGATGACACCCGGCCCGAATCGCGTCAAGACAGGCACCACGCCGTGGGCCGGCGGGGACACGGTGGAGCTCAAGCACCTTGACCGTTTCAATCTGCCGGGCCTGACCCGCGCGATCGTGAACTGCGACGCGGGCGACACGGTGGCGCTCGTCACACTGACGTTCGATCGGTCCGCGCTGGATGACGTCAGCAAGAAGCTCGACGCCCGCTACGAGTCCAAACGCAAGACCGAGCCCAGTGCCGAGAACGGCTACGCCGAGTGGGAAGCAGCCAACGGCAGCCTCGAGATGCTCTACGCGCGCGACAGCAAGCAGTTCACCCTGGCGTATTGGGCCAAGGGCGCCAAGGCCAAGTATTTCGCCTACAGCGGCACGAACGACAAGAAGCCCGCCGCGCCAGCGCAGTCAACGCAGCCAGCGCAGGCACCCCAGACACAGCCCGCGCCGCTGTAACTGCCGCCCCGAAATGGGCTTTACGCCCCGCCTTCAACGCACTTGCTGCAACCGGCGCAGCAACCGCCGTCCTGCGTCGACCACGCCCGGATCGGCCGTCATCTGGTACCGCACGATCATGCCCTCCACGCAGAGCATCGCCTCTTCGGCAATGGCATCGGGCTCCGGCAGGCCAAGGCGCCTGGCCAGCGAACCGATAAAGGCCGCCAGTTCCGCCTTGTGCGCCACGGATTGCGCCACCTGAGTGCCCTCGCCGGAGGCGCCCGCCTCCGCCACCGCATTGATAAACGCGCAACCGCGAAAATCCTCGTCGGAAAACCAGTCGGCCAGCGCGTGCGCGATGACCTCCAGGCCGGGGCTGGCGGCAAAGCGCGCTTCCACGTCCTGCTCGAACCAGCGCATCCAGCTCTCGTGGCGCCGGTCGAGGAAGGCCGCGATCAACTCGTTCTTTGAGGCGAAATGCCGGTACAGGGACATCTTGGCCACGCCGGACTCGGCAATGATCTTGTCGATGCCGGTCGCGCGCAGCCCGTCCTGGTAGAACAGGCGGGCGGCGGCATCCAGGATGCGCTCGCGGGCGGAAGGCGTGGCCATGGCTGAAGTGTTCCTTGCTGCGAAAAGTGGCACGAAAGTGAGGCGATTATCCCTGATCGGCCTATGCGGACTAAGGGGTTGTTTCAACATGAAGCGAAGCGGCTCTGGCCAGGCGCGCGGCCGCAGACCATACAAGTGGATCCGCCAAGGCCGCGCAACGGCGCCAGCGTCTTTTTGTCTTTTTGAAATGGCCTTTAAAGGCCGAGATCGCTCAGGCTGGCATGGTCGTCCGGCCGGCGCCCCAGGGGCCAGAAGAATTTGCGCTCGGACGCCTTGATCGGTGCATCGTTGATGCACGCAAAGCGCCGCTGCATCAGGCCAGCTTCGTTGAACTCCCAGTTCTCGTTGCCGTAGGAGCGATACCAGTTGCCCGAATCGTCATGCCACTCGTACGCGAAACGTACCGCGATGCGGTTGCCGTCGAAAGCCCACAGTTCCTTGATCAGGCGGTAGTCCAGCTCCTTCTGCCACTTTCGCGCCAGAAAGCCGACGATGGCCTCGCGCCCGTTTACGAACTCCGCGCGGTTGCGCCACGCGCTGTCGACGGTATAGGCGAGCGCCACACGCTCGGGGTCGCGGCTATTCCAGCCGTCTTCGGCGCCGCGAACTTTCTGGATGGCGGTTTCACGGGTGAACGGGGGCACGGGCGGACGGATTTCGGGGTTGGACGACATCGACTTCTCCTGGCTGCGACAGCAGTGAATTGAAAAAGGCGGCCTGTAGCCTATTCGGCGAACCCAAAATGATACAGACCTGTCTACATTATTTTGGTAGACAGGTCTGTCTGTCAAGGCGAATCTGCAGGCGTGAAAAAGCCGGCGATCAGCCGGCCTGGAATCCGCCATCAGCGCCGAGGAAGTGCTCAGCGCGGGCGCCGCATGCGGAACAGCGCCTCGGGCCCGATCTCGAAGTAGTCGGCCGGGCCGCCGCCGCGCAGGATCGGCCGGGCTGCGGCAGTGTCATAGATGCCGTCCTTCAACAGCGCCTTGTCCACGTGCACGCCAACCACCTCGCCCAACACCAGCCAGGTCGGCACCTTATTGCCGTCGAAACCTTCGAGCTGGATCAGCTGGGTGAGCTTGCATTCGAACGAGACCGGGCTTTGCGCCACCCGCGGCACCGCGACCAGGCGCGACGCTACCGGCGTGAGCCCTGCCAGCTCGAACTCGTCGACCTCCGGCGGCACGGCCGCGCAGCTCGCGTTCATGGCGTCGGCCAGCGGCCGCGTGGCCAGGTTCCAGCAGAACTCGCGGGTCTGCTCGATATTGCGCACGCTGTCCTTGTAGCCAATGCTGGAAAAACCCACGATGGGCGGCGTGTAGTTGAAGGCGTTGAAGAAGCTATAGGGCGCGAGGTTGATGATCCCATCGCCACCGCGCGACGAAATCCAGCCGATCGGGCGCGGCCCGACGATGGCGTTGAAGGGATCATGCGGCAGGCCATGCCCGTTGGCGGGCTCGTAGAAATAGGGTTCGGCGGACACGAAGCGGGAGACTCGGGAAAACAGCGTTGAGAAGCGGAGGCAGCGCCGCCGCCTCCTTGACCAGATGTTGCCGGGCGCCCGCAGGTGCCAGACAAGCCGTCTGCGATGCTACCAGTTGCCGCGCCAGCGCGTTCGGCGCGGCGCGGTTGGCTCAGCGCCCTCCCGCGGTGGCGGCCGGCTCGTCATAAGCGTCCTGCGCCAGCAACACCAGATCGGCGACGGCCTTGCCACCCGCCGAAAGATGCGCGCGCATCGCGTCAGCCGCTGCGTCCGCATCGCCCGCCAGTACCGCCGCCACGATCACGCCATGCTCCTGGAAGGAACTCGGCACGCGAGCGGGGTTGATGAGTCCGCGATGGCGCCAGTAGATCGCCAGCCGCCGCCGCAGCATGCGAATCTGCTCAGCCAGATAAGGGTTGGCTGTAGCCTGATACAGCACGTCGTGGAAATCACGGTTGGCATCCACATAGCCCGGCGTATCGGCCGCCTCCACAAAGGCCCGGCCATGCTCGAACGCCGACGACAGCGCCGCCCTGCCCGCCTCGCTGATGCGCTGCGTTGCCAGCCGGGCCACCACGCCCTCCATCTCAGCCAGCGTCTCGAACATTGCCACCAGTTCGGCCACGGTTGGCTTGTGCACGAAGATCCCCGCGCGCGGCACGATCGTCACCAGGCCTTGCGCCGCCAGCATCAGCAATGCCTCCCGCACCGGCGTGCGCGAACTGTCGAATTGCTCGGCCAGCGCGCGCTCGTCCAGCTGCGATCCGGGCTTGAGCTTGCCGGCGTGAATCTCTTCCTCAATCGCCTCCCGGATCCGGTCCTGGAGTGACTGCACGGGTAAACCTCGATTTGATGCTTCCTTTGGCATATCTAGAATCGACCTCAATATATCTAAACATCAATCTTATATGCAAATACACGGCGAACCCCGGCTCAGCATCGACGGAAGCGTTGCAACCATCACCTTTGAACGTCCCGAAGTGGCGAATCGGCTTAGTCCGCGTGATTTGCTGGTACTTCGCGAGCATATCAACTCCATCAATGCGATGGAGAGTGTTTTGGTTCTGCGCTTCACCGGTACCGGCAAGTATTTCTGCAGCGGCTACGACATCGGCGCGCTGGCCAACGCCGACGAGGCGGGGGCGCCGGCCTTCGGCGAGATGATCGACCTGATCGAAGCCGCTCGCCCGGTCACCATCGCGGCGGTCAACGGCGGCGTCTATGGCGGCGCCACGGATCTGTGCCTGGCCTGCGACTTCCGCGTGGGCGTGCCCCACTGCGACATGTTCATGCCAGCGGCCAGGCTCGGCCTGCATTTCTACCGGGGCGGGCTGGAGCGCTATGTCAGCCGGCTGGGCGTGGACACCGCCAAGCGCCTCTTCCTGACGGCTGACCGGCTCGATGCGGATGAAATGCTCAAGGTGGGCTTCCTGACCGAGATCGTCGCGGCCGACACCCTGGCGCATCGCGTTGACGCGCTCAGCGCCACGCTCGCCGGCATGGCGCCCATCGCCCTGCTGGGCATGAAGCAGGCACTGAACCAGATCGCGCGCGGCGCGCTGGACACGGCCGCGCTGGAACGCGAGATCGCGCGGGCCGGGGCGTCGGCGGATTTGTGCGAGGGCGCAGCCGCCTGGCGCGAGAAACGCGCCGCGGTATTCACCGGCAGGTAGGCGCGCCGCGGAAAGCAGAACACAGAACACAGAACACAGAACACAGAAAGCAAAAAACAAAACCCGGAGACAACGATGATCAAGCGGCACCCAACCCTGCTGTTCCTGCTAGCGTCCACATCCGCTCTGGCCGGCCCCGCGCTGGCGGCGGACGCTTTCCCAATCAAGCCGATCCGCATGGTGATCGGCTTTCCCGCTGGCGGCGGCGCCGACAACGTGGCGCGGCTGTACGGCGACGCGCTCTCCAAGGAACTCGGGCAGCCGGTTATCGTCGACAACAAGCCTGGCGCGGGCACCACCATTGCCGCCGAGACCGTGGCCAAGGCGCCGGCCGATGGCTACACCCTGTATATCGCCTCGGCCAGCCTGATGGGCGGCGACAAGGTGCTCTACAAGAACATCCGCTACGAGCCCACGGACTTTGCGCCCATCACGCGGCTGACCGTCTCGCCGCTGCTGCTGGCGGCCAACAAGGAATCCGGCATCACCAGCGTGGCCAACCTGCTGGCGAAAGCCCGCCAGCACCCCGGCGCGCTCAATTACTCGTCCTCCGGCAACGGCGTGATCACGCACCTGGCCGGCGTGCAGTTCACCAAGCTGGCCGACGTCCAGCTTACCCACGTGCCCTACAAGGGCGGCGCGCCGTCCGCGCAGGCGGTGGCCGCCGGCGATGCGCAGTTCACCTTTGCCACGCCGGCTTCCGTGCAGGCCATGATCGATACCGGCAAGGTGGTCGGCATAGCCGTCACCTCCGCCAAGCGCTCATCCGTGCTGCCGAACTATCCGACCATCGCCGAAGCCGGCGTCAAAGGCTACGACGTGACCAACTGGTACGGCCTGTTTGCCCCGGCGCAAACACCGCCCGCCGTGATCGAGAAACTCTTCGCCGCTTCCGCCAAGGCACTGGCCAAACCGGAATTGCGGGCCAGGCTGGCCAGCCGCGGCGAGGAAGTCTCGCCGTCCGCATCGCCCGCGGAGTTCCGGCAGTTCGCGCAGCGCGAAGGCAAGACCGTGGCAGACCTGACTTTGAGCAGCGGCGCCAGGATCGACTGAGCCGCACGCCATTCCCGCACTCGTTCGATGTACCCCGGGCCTCCCGGCCCAAAAGGATTTCCATGATTCGCAATGCCGCAAACCTCCCGCTCGCGGGCTTTACCGTGGTGGACCTGACCCGTGTGCTGGCTGGTCCCTACTGCACCATGATGCTGGCCGACCTCGGCGCGCGCGTGATCAAGATTGAGAACCCCGCAGGCGGTGACGACTCCCGGCATGTAGGCCCGTTCGTGGATGGCGAGTCGGCGTACTTCGCCTCGGTCAACCGCAATAAGGAATCCATCGCGCTCGACCTGAAATCCCCGCGCGACCGTGAAGTCCTGGCGGCGATGATCGCCGGCGCCGATGTGCTGGTGGAGAACTTCCGCGCCGGCGTCATGGAAAAGCTCGGCTTTACATGGGAAGCCTTGCACGCCGCCAACCCTCGCCTGGTCTATGCCTCGATCTCGGGCTTCGGCCAGACCGGCCCCTACCGCGACCGGCCCGCCTACGACATGGTGGTGCAGGCAATGGGCGGCCTGATGAGTGTGACCGGCCAGACCGGCGGCGACCCGGTGCGGGTCGGCGTGTCCATCGGCGACCTTGGCGCGGGACTGTATGCCGCCATTGGCATTCAGTCCGCGCTGCTCAAGCGCAGCCGCACAGGGCTTGGCGAACGCGTCGATATCGGCATGCTCGATTGCCAGGTCGCGCTGCTGGAAAACGCCATCGCGCGCCACTCCGCCACCGGCGCCGTGCCCGCGCCGCTGGGCACGCGCCATCCCTCCATCACCCCGTTCGACATGTTCAAGACCGCTGACGGCTTCATCGTGATTGCAGCGGGCAACGACACCCTGTTCCAGAAACTGTGCGCCGCGCTCGGCCTGCCGGAGCTAGCTGCCGACCCGCGCTTTGCCACCGTGGTGGCGCGCAACCAGCACCACGCCGAACTCAAGACTTGCATGGAAGCGCGCCTGGCTGATGCGGACAGCGCCACCTGGTCGGCCACGCTGGAAGGCGCCGGCGTGCCGCACGGCCCGCTGCAAAGCGTGGCCGACATCGTGCAGGACCCACATGTGCAAGCGCGCGGCATGCTGCTGCAAGCCAGCATCGGCGAGGACCGCCCGATCACCCTGGCCGGCAACCCGATCAAGATCGGCAGCCAGGCAGGCGCGAGCCGCTTCCGGCGCTCGCCCAGGCTGGACGAGCATCGCGCAAGCCTGCTGGAGGAGTTTGGCCAGCATGCCAACATTGACTGACGTTGAATGGCGTTGGATGGCGTTGGATAGCGCTGGATAGCGGCGAATGAAGCAGGCATAAGCACGCCGCGTGCCGGCCAGACCGGTTAAGCTGGCGCCACCGCAACCACGCCGCTTGCCATGACCAAGCCGAGTACGGACCCGAGCGCGCCCGAAGCCGCGCTGGCAGTTGAGTTGACCATTGAGCTGGAGGCCGGGCTGACGGCGGCCATCACGTATCTGAACCAGGGCAACATCGATGCCGCTGCCAGCTATGCGGCCGCGCTCATCGGCCGCTACCCGGCGCATCCTGCCGTGTGCCAGCTAAGCGCGCAGATTGCCTTGCAGCGTGGCGAGGCCACGCTGGCGCGGCGGCACATCGCGCAGGGACTCTCGCTGCGGCCGGATCACCTGCCCTCGCTGCTGATCGCCGGCCGGGCGGCGCTGGCCGATGGCGCGCCGGCAGAGGCGCTGCCGCCCCTGCTGCGCGCCTGCGCGCTCAGCGGCAATGCCCTGGAGCCGAGCTATCTCGCCTGCGTCGCCCGGTTGCAGAGCGGAGCCGCGGACGCCGTGGCGGAACTGGGCCTGCTGATCCAGCGGGCGCCGGGTTTTGCGCCGGCGTGGATTGAACTGGCGGAGGCAATGCGCAAAGGCGGCGAGCTGCAAGCCGCGCTGGCGGCGCTAGACCGCGCCCTGGCGCTGGACGGCAATATCGCGCGCGCGCAGTTCCAGCGGGGCAAAGTGCTGCATGCGCTCGGGCGCAAGGCCGAGGCCGCCGGCGCCTTTGCCAGTGCCGTGGCGCTGGAGCCGCGCAGCCGGGAGGCGCGCCTGAACCTGGCCATCGCGCAGCAGGAGCTCGGCGAGCTGGCCGCCGCGCAAGCCACGCTGGAAGCCCTCGTCGGCGCGCATCCGCAGGACTACGACGGCTGGATCCAGCTTGGGCTGGTGCGGCAGGACCAGCGTGACCTGCGCGGTGCGCAGGCCGCCTTGCGCAGCGCCCTGGCCTGCCAGCCGGACGCTGCGCCGGCGGCGGTCAACCTTGGCATCGTGCTGCAGGAAGACGGCCAGCCGGATGCGGCCCTGGCCGCCTATGCCCACGCCTACCGCGTTGCGCCGGAGACCTTCGGCCGGATCGCGCAGGCGCTGTGCTCGGGACCGCGCGGCCGGCTATGGGCCGACCTGGGCGCCTTGCGTGCCTTGCTGGCCAGCCTCGGCGGCCCGGGCAACCCGGGCAGCAGTCAGGACTGACCGCCCCGCTCGCGCGGCGCGCGAAAGCGCTTGCGGTAGACGCCGGGCGTGGTCAGTACCTCCGCCGCCAGCTTCTCGTAGCGCCCGGCGCCCTCCGCATCGATCGTGCCGAAAGACAGTTCGAGCTCCGCGCGCGGCACCGGGCAGCACTGCGCGACAGGCGTGCCTTTGGGCAGGACGCCGTCGAACTCCGCGTCGGTCCATAGCGCCGGGAAATTGATGCCCACGTCATGGAAGCGGTCCGCATCGACCAGGCCACTCAGCGTGCGGAACGGCAGATCCCAGCGGTTGGCTGGATGCATCGCCAGCAGCGACCACCCTGGCGGCAGCTCGATGGTCCAGAAGCTGTTGAATTTCAGGGCGACGGCATCGGAATGCAGTGGCGTGCCGCCCAGTTGCTCCGGCACATGAAAGCTCAGCGGCGCGCGCGGATGGCCGTCGATGCCCGGCTCAGGCAAGTCCCAATCCCACGAGAACACGCCCCGCTCCACGCGCACGTCGCATGGCAGCAGAATCACAAAGCCATGGGTCATGGCATCGATGAACGGCGGGCATTGCTTGATGGTGCGGATGTCGCGGCCGTGCAGGGGCGAGAACGCCTTGGGACGCATCGCCCGCACCCAGTCCGGCAGTGCCTGCTGGGCAGGCTGCGGGCGCGGGAGGTTGTCCTGCAGCAGCGGATCGCAACGGAAGGTCACTTGCATGGCGTGCATGGCTTGGCTAGGTAGAGGCGGTCGATGGGCCGGAGTGGCCATTCAGTGTAGGGGCGAAGTGGCGAAACCGTCTAGCTGCCGCGCCCGCCACCGCACCCCTTACCCAATGTCCCGGCAGTCATGACAATTTGGGCGGCATTCGCACAATCGCCGCTTTGGTAGTTGCCTTCCTGCCCGCGTCCAGCCACAATCCGCGCTTTTCCGAACGCCCCGCCAGCCGCGAGCGCAACCGGCCACTCATATTCAATTCCCAATGTCAGCCATGTTCCGGCCGTTATGAACGAATGCTGCCCCTCCCTTAGTCTTGCGCCATGTCGGACCGGCAGCGCCAGCACGGAGTGGCGAGCCAGCGGCCGACAGCGGCGTACCGGGCTGCATGCAGTGCCGAATGCGACACAGACCTTGTGCGCAGCGGCCCGCATGACGGCCTCGGCAACGACAACGAAAAAGCGAGACAGCCTGGGTATGGGCGACGTAGCCGCCGCCCCAGCGCACCACAAAGGAGACACTCCGCCATGCTTGAACAGCCGTTCCCCGGCCGTGCCACCGCCCCCGGCACCGACGCGATCGAGGCCAAGGCCATCGACGCCATCGCATCCGTGGAAGCCAAGGGCTTCCTCGACCGCTACTTCCAGATCAGCGAGCGCGGCAGCACCGGGCGCCGCGAGGCATTGGCCGGCGCCACCACCTTCATGGCCATGGTCTATTCCGTGTTCGTCGTGCCGGGCATGCTCGGCAAGGCCGGCTTCGATGGCAGCGCCGTGTTCGTCGCCACCTGCCTGACCGCGGCGTTCGGCTCCTTGTTGATGGGCGTGTGGGCCAAGCTGCCCATCGCCATCGGCTGCGCGATCTCGCTGACCGCTTTCACCGCGTTCGGGCTGGTGCTCGGGCAGGGGCTCTCCCCAGCCGTTGCGCTTGGCGCGATCTTCCTGATGGGCGTGGTCTTCACCGCCATTTCCGTGACCGGCGTGCGCTCCTGGATCCTGCGCAACCTGCCGGCCGGCGTGGCGCACGGCACGGGCATCGGCATTGGCTTGTTCCTGCTGCTGATCGCATCCAACGACGTGGGGCTGGTGATCAAGAACCCTGGCGCCGGCCTGCCGGTCACACTGGGCAAGATCACCGCCTTCCCGGTCGTCATGTCGATCCTCGGCCTGGCCGCCATCTTCGGGCTGGAACGGCGCCGCGTGCCGGGCGGCATCTTGCTGGTGATCGTCGCCATCTCCGCGCTGGGCCTGGCCTTTGATCCCGCCGTCAAGTTCACTGGCGTGTTCGCGCTACCCGCGCTGAGCGCGCCGGGCCATGCCTCCTTGATCGGTGCGATGGACATCAAGGGCGCGCTGTCGCTGACGGTGCTGCCTAGCGTGCTGGCACTGGTGATGACGGCCGTGTTCGACGCCACCGGCACCATCCGCGCCGTCGCGGGCCAGGCCGGCCAGCTCGATGCGAAGGGCCAGATCCCCAACGGCGGCCGTGCCCTGACCACGGACTCGCTCAGCTCGATCTTCTCGGCCTTCTTCGGTGGCGCGCCCGCTGCGGCCTACATCGAATCGAGCGTTGGCGTGGCCGCCGGCGCAAAGACCGGCCTGGCCGCGGTGGTAGTCGGCCTGCTCTTCCTGGCAGTGATCTTCTTCTCGCCGCTGGCCGGGCTGGTGCCTTCGTACGCGACGGCACCTGCCCTGATGTATGTGGGCCTGCTGATGCTCAGCAGCGTCAGCAAGCTGCATATGGACGATATGGTCGACGCCATGGCCGGCCTGGTCTGCGCGGTCTTTATCGTGCTGACCTGCAATATCGTCACGGGCATCATGCTGGGCTTCTGCACCCTGGTGATCGGCCGCATCGTGGCCGGTGAATACCGCAAGCTGAATGTGGGCACCGTGGGCATCGCGCTGGCGCTGGCCGTTTTCTACGGCGGCGGCTGGGCAATCTGAGCCTTGACGGCCGTGGCACTGCCAGCGGCCGGTATCGAGAGGCGACACCGCGCGGTCCGACAGGCCATGCGGTGTTGCCACGCAAGCGGGTACTGAAAGCCAGCGCAACGATGACACTGGCTTTTTTGCGAAGCGGGCAAATTCCCGTCCCGCTTCTTTTTTTAGCGGCCTCGCCCTCTCGCGAATGGCCGCAAATCGCGCAGACTCAGGCCGCCGCGCGCCGTTGCGGCACGGATGCCTGCACCGTCGCTGCCAGCCCCTGCGCCAGGTCGGCGATCAGATCCTCCGGTGCTTCCAGGCCGATATGCAGGCGGATCACCGGCTCGGCGCCACGCCAGTACGAGTGTTCCGCCAGGCGCTCCGGCGCTGCCACCTGCACCAGGCTTTCATAGCCGCCCCACGAAGCCCCCAGCCCGAACAGGCTCAGCGAATCCACCAGCTTGCGCGCCGCCGCCACATCGGCGGTGGGCAGCGCGAACGAGACCAGCCCGTTGGCGCCCGAGAAATCCCGCAGCCACAGCGCGTGTCCGGGGTCCGAGGGCAAGGCCGGATAGAACACCCGCCCTACCGCCTCATGCGCTTGCAGGAACTGTGCCACCGCCAAGGCATTGCGCTGGTGCTGGGCCAGCCGCACGGCCAGCGTGCGGATGCCGCGCAGCGCCAGGTAGGCATCGTCCGCGCTGATGGCCAGGCCGAAGCCATCGTAGGCATCGGCAATGCGGCGCGCCAGCCCCTCGTCCTTGACCACCACCGCGCCCTGCATCAGGTCGGAATGGCCGCTGATGTACTTGGTCGATGCCAGTATCGATACATCCACGCCGAGCGCCAGCGGCTGCAGCACATGGCCGGAAGCCCACGTATTGTCGGTGGCCACCACCACGCCATGGCGGTGCGCGATCTGCGCAAGGCGCGGCAGGTCCAGCACCTCGTAGAGCAGAGAGCTGGGCGACTCCAGGTAGAGCAGCCGCGTGTTGGGGCGGATCAGCGCGTCCAGATCGTCCTGGCTGGGAGAGAAGTAGCTGACCTCGATGCCCAGGCGGCGCAGCAGCGTTTGCTCCAGCCTGCGTACCGGCGCGTAGACGCTGTCCACCACCAGCGCATGGTCACCCGGCGACAGCAGCGCGAGGAACGTCAGCGAGATCGCAGCCAGCCCCGAGGGCGCCAGGAAGGTGCGGTTGCCGCCTTCGAGCGCGGCAATCGCGTCTTCCAGCGCGCGGTGCGTATCCATGCCCTGCCGGCCATAGGAGCTGACACGCTCGCCGCGCGCATGGCGGGCCCGGATATCGTCATAGGCGTCCGAGTTCTCGAAGCGCACGGTGCTGGTGCGCACCACCGGCACATTGACCGGGCCGTGGCCCTGGACAAAGGGCGGCGTGCCGGCGTGGATCAGTTGGGTATCGCGATGATGGCTCATGGTTCCTGGATTGGGATGGTGGCTTGCGCCGCGCTCAGACAGCGAAGCGCAGCTTGTCGAAGGAGAAGACGAAGGGATCGGCCTGCGCACGCGGGGCCGCGCCGAGCGAGCGGTTGAGAAAGGCGCGCGTGCGCTCGCTGCGCGGCGCGCTGAAAATGCGGCTGGCCGGGCCATGCTCGACAATGCGCCCGCCTTCGGTGAAGTAGACCTCGTCGCTGATTTCTTCGGCAAAGCGCATCTCATGTGTCACCAGCAGGCAGGTCAGCCCCTCCTCGACCAGGTCGCCGATCACGGTCAGCACCTCGCCCACCGTCTCCGGGTCCAGCGCGGAGGTCACCTCGTCGAACAGGATCAGCTCGGGCTCCATGGCCAGCGCGCGGGCAATCGCGACGCGCTGCTGCTGGCCGCCGGAGAGTTCGCCCGGATACGCGCCGGCCTTGTCGGCCAGGCGCACCTTGCGCAGCAACGCGATGGCCGTGGCCTCCGCCTGGGCGCGGCCGCGCCCCAGCACGCGCAACGGCGCGATGGTGAGGTTCTGCAGCACGGTCAGGTGCGGAAACAGGTTGTACTGCTGGAAGACAAAGCCCACACGCTTGCGCAGCGCAATGCGCTCGGCCTCGCTGCGCAGCTCGCGCACTGCAACGCCGCCGACCGTCACCGTGCCCTGCTGCGGCTCCAGCAGGCCGGTAAGGCAACGCAGGATGGTGGACTTGCCCGAGCCGGACGGGCCGATGATGGACACCGCCTGCCCGCGCCGCACTTCCAGGTCGATGCCCTTGAGCACCGGGTTGCCGCCAAAGGCAAGGTGCACGTCCTTGAGCGCAACCAGCGGCGCGGCAGCCTCGGGGACCACGGACAACACGGGTCCGCCGTTATGTTCAGGCAACAGCATATTTTTGTTCCAGGAAACGGGTGAAGCGCGAAATCGGGTAGCACCAGGCAAAGAACATCGCCAGCACGGTGAAATAGATCAGCACGGTAAAGGCGGTCTGGTTGACGGTATTGCTGGCGATCTGCGCGGTATCGAGCAGATCGTGCACGCCCACCAGCGAGGCCAGCGCGGTGCCCATGGTGAGCGTGGCGTACAGGTTCATCCACGGCGGCAGCATGCGGCGCACGCATTGCGCAACGATGATCAGCCGCAGGATCTGCCAGCGCGAGAACGCCATTGAGCTGGCCGCCTCCCACTGCGTGAGCGGGATCGACTGCACCGCGCCGCGCAGCACCTCGGCCACATTGGCGCTGGCCGGCAGCGCCAGCCCCACCACCACCTTGAACCAGTCGGGGAACGGCACGATATGGCTGCCGATATTCACCTCGAACGGGAAGACGTAGGTGGAGAAGTAGATCAGCACCAGCCAGGGCGCATTGCGGAACACCTGCACGTATAGATGCGCCGGGCGCGACAGCAGCGCCACCGGCGACAAGCGCAAGGCGCCGACCAGCAGCCCGCCGGCTGTGCCCAGCAAGATCGCCAGCAGGCTCACGCCGATATTGACCAGGAAGCCGCGCACCAGCGCCGGCGACCATTGCCAGGCGCTGGCCAGCGCGCGGGCCAGGTCCGGATGGCGGGTCGCCGCGAGCGCCACCGCCACCAGCGGCAGGAGCCACAGCAGCCCCGCATAACGACCGGCGCGCGACGTTGCGGGCGCGGAGAGAAAAGTGGAATCAACGCTCGCCATAGCCGGGCATCCTTAGTCGAAGTTCCAGCCAGTTGCCCGCCTGGCTGACCACCCAGGTCAGCAGGCCGAAGAACAACAGCAACAGCACCATCAGTTCCAGCACGTTGTCGCGCTGGGTCCAGATCATGATGGAGGCGTAGGTGATATCGCCCACCGCAATCGCGGACGCCACCGCCGTGGCCTTGACCAGCTCCACGGAATTGTTGACCAGGGCAGGCAGGGCAAAGCGCACCGCCAGCGGCAACTGCACGCGCCAGAGCAAAGTACGGCGATCAAAGCCGAGCGACGCCGCCGCCTCCAGCGTGACCTTGGGCACCGCCTCGATGCCAGCGCGCAAGGCTTCGGCATGAAACACGCCCTTGTGCAGCGACAGCACCACCACCACCCACAGGAACGGCGTAAGCGGATTGGTCCGCTGCGCGTCCTGCAAGGCATGGGTGATCAGCATGTTGAGAACCAGGAAGGCGCAGTAGAGCTGTACCAGGGTTGGCGTGTTGCGGGTGATTTCCACAAACGCGCGCGTGGCACCGGCCAGCAGCGCGTTGCGCGAGGTCAGCGCCGCCGCCATTCCCACTCCGGCGACCAGGCTGCCGGCAAGGGTGCAAAGTACCAGCTGGATGGTTACCCAGGCGCCATGCACGAAGGAGGCGCGGTCATAGGCATCGGCGAGGAACGCGTAGTTCAGGCCGATGCGGTGCGCCGCATCGATCCACCAGGCAATCGCTGCTTCCATCAGGAACGGCCGCCCTTGAACTTGTCATGCAGCTCGGTCAGCGCCGGCGACGGCGGCAGAATGCCGGCCTTCTTTTCGGTGGCAACCAGCCAGCCGCTGCGATGCCAGTTCTGCACGATGCGGTCCACCGCAGAAATGGTGTCCTGCTCGCCCTTGCGGGTCCAGATCACGGTCGGCGCGGGATTAAGTTCAGGCAGCACGATGCGGTAGTTCTGCCATTCCGGGTTGCCCCGCACCAGAGGCTGCAGCAGCGTGTTGTCGTGCACGGCGCCGGCGCAGTTGTCACCGCGCAGCGCCAGCAGCGATTCCGCCGAGCCCTTGAAGCCCTTCGGGATGGCGCCGTATTCCACCTGCACCGGGCGCGTATAGCTGCTGCCCTGCGAGATGCACACCGTCTTGCCCTTCAAGTCTTCCCAGCGGCGGATATCGCTTTGCTTGGGCACGATCACCGCACCGCCCACACGGTAGTAAGGCGTAGGCACGTGGCCCAGCTGCTCACCGCGCTCGGCGTTGTATTCCATCGCCGCGATCAGCACGTCGACTTTGCCCTGCTGCAGGAACTGCACGCGATTGGACGGCTGCACCTGCACCGTTTCCAGCTCCACATTGAGCTGCCTGGCCAGGTCCTGCGCGAGGTCCGCATTGAAGCCGACGGGCTTTTGCGTGGCGGGATCGATCGAGCCGAAAGCGCTGCCGGACAGCATGATGCCGACCACGATCTTGCCGCGCTGGCGGATCTTGTCGAGCGTGGCGTCGGCCTGCGCGGCGCCGGCAAAGAAAGTGCCGGCCAGCAAGGCGGCAGCGAAGGCGAGAGGACGCGGGGAGCGCAGCGAAAGAGTGCGGGTCATGGTGTGTTCGAGTTCTTGTTGGCTAAGTCGTGGTTAGTGCAATGCAGCCGACAAACTGTACGCAAGCGCCGCCGGGCACGGAACGAATAAAAGAGCCAATCGTTATGCGCATTCCGTTTCCCGTGGCAGCACAGCGCGGCCGCATATCCATGCGCGGAAAGATTCGTTGGCCGCAGGGGCCACGCTTTCTAAGCTTTGCGCTCGATTCGCCTCAGGCATTACCGTCATGCAACGTCGCACCCTGTTCCGCTCCCTTCTCTGCCTGCCCGTCGCCGCTGCGGCGGCGGCCATCGCTGGCGTACCCTTTCACAGCTATGCCACGCAGGCCCCGCAGGCCTTCCCCGCGCGTCCCGTGCGCATCGTGGTGCCGGTGGCGCCCGGCGGCAGCGCCGACAAGCTCGCGCGTACGCTGGCGCTCAAGCTCAGCGAGAAATGGGACCAGCCCGTGGTGGTGGAAAACGTGGTGGGCGCCAGCGGCACCCTGGGTGCCGCGCAGGTGGCGCGGGCCAAGCCAGACGGCTACACCTTGCTGCTGGGTGGCGAAGGCGTGACGCTGAACGCCTCGCTGTTCAAGACGCTGCCGTACGATGCGAGCCGCGCGTTTCGCGGTGTCAGCAAGGCGGTGGTGAATCCGCAGATCCTGGTCGCCAGGCCAGATCTTGGCGTGCGCAACCTGCAGGACTACATCGCGCTGGCACGCAAGAAGCCCGGCGAGGTCACGCTTGGCCTGCCGGGCAATGGCGGCATTGCCCACGTGGCCCATGAAATGCTATCGCGCCAGACCGGCATCAAGGTCAACTACATTCCCTACGCCGGGGGCGCGCCCGCCACGGTGGACCTGCTTGGCGGGCATATCGACGCAACACTGATCACGCTCGCGGCGGTGACCGATTACGTGCGCTCCGGCCGGCTGACTGCGCTGGCGGTGACCACGCCCTATCGCTCGAAGGCGCTGCCACAGGTGCCGACCATGGCGGAGGCAGGTGCTGCGGGTTTCGCGGTGGAAAGCTGGCAGGGGCTGCTTGCGCCTGCGGCTACGCCTGCTGATGTGGTGGATCGCATTAGCCGCGATGTTGCGGCTGTGCTTGATGTGCCGGCTACGCGGGGACAGCTGGAGGATGCGGGGTATGTTGTGGTGGGGTCTTCGGCGCAGGAGCTGGATGCTACGTTGGCTCGGGATTTGCCTAGGTATGCTTCGGTGATTTTGGCTTCGGGGATGTCGTTGCGGTAAGTGTCGTTGTGTCGTTGTGTCGTTGTGTCGTTGTGTCGTTGTGTCGTTGTGTCGTTGTGTCGTTGAGGTAAGTCAACGGCAAAGGCAACTGCAGTTTCACCACCCCTGCGGGGCGGCGACCTACTTTCTTGTCTTGCCAAGAAAGTAGGCAAAGAAGGCGCGCCGGATGGGGCGACTACCCCTCGATATCCGGCGAAAAGAGCGGCCGGGACCCAAACTCGCATCGCCTTAAGGCGATACTCAGACATGGGTCCCTCTTTTCCGCTCTTTTCGCCGAATCCCGAGGCGCCCCATACGGCCTTGGCACACCTTGACGGCTCGCTTCGCATCGCGCTGGGGTGTTTCCCGCCCCTTCGGGCGGGAAACACGGCTACACCGAATCGGTGCGCTGACGATGTCGTTTCTGTTGCCGTTGGTTGGCTCCCCTCTCCCACTTGTGTGAGGGG
The DNA here is from genome assembly GCF_058794615.1 of Cupriavidus sp. GW823-FHT07A04. Classification (NCBI taxonomy): domain Bacteria; kingdom Pseudomonadati; phylum Pseudomonadota; class Betaproteobacteria; order Burkholderiales; family Burkholderiaceae; genus Cupriavidus; species Cupriavidus sp. GW823-FHT07A04. The sequence continues at coordinate 93,326 of NZ_JBXAHA010000010.1, read as the reverse complement.
CCGGGGGAGAGGGCGGGCGCTGGCCGAAGCGATGCCTTTCGCGCCTACTGCTGGCTGTAATCCACCAGCCGCACCGGCAAATCACCGTCGCGTTCGAGTTGATCGACCAGGCCGATTTCCCAGTTCAGGTAGGCGTGCATCTCGGACTTCCGGCGGCTTTCATCCTCGTAGGCGTAGGCGCTGTACCACGCGTCTTCGTCGCCGGTCAGGATTCGCGCTGCGGCGGCCGTGCCGGCCTCGCCGGATTCCGTTGGCAGGCCAAGCGCTTGCCAGCGTGCGTTGCCGCCGAGCAGTGCGCGTACGTCGCGCTGGCTGGTGCGGCGCAACTCGGCCGCTACCGCTTGCGCCAGCACGCCGTCGGAGGAGGTCACCACGATGATGTGGTCGGCTCTGGCATGCTCCAGCGCCAGCGCGACCTTCTCCGGCGTGGCGAACCATGCGCCGGGCAGGTGGCCGCGTCGGAATGCCAGGCTGCTATCCACGTCCACCACCGTTGCCCCGCCCTGCGCTTGCAGCGCGGACAGCGATGCGGCTTCGATCCACGGCGCTTCGGCCTCGGAGGCGCGCAGCACGCGCACGGGCTCGGGGCCGGATTCGCGCGGTGCCAGCGGTGCCGGGCGGAACAGGTAGACCTCGTGGCCGCTGAACTGGGCCAGCCAGGCTGCCGTGATCTGTGCGCGCACGCCATCCCAGTCGGCCAGCACGATGCGGGCGCGGCGGGTACCGGCGTAGGCATCGGTGGCCTGCACCAGCTGGCCGCCGGGGGCGCTGCGCCAGCCCGGCAGGTGGCCTGCGGTGTATTCCTCGGGCGAGCGGACGTCGAAGCGGTACAGCGTGCGGTCATCCGCCTGCTGCGCGAAAGCGGCTAGCTGCGCCGCATCGATATGTTGCACGCCAGCGCGCTGCGCCACGCGGGCGGCCCGTTCACGCGCCGCGGCCTGGGCGGCTTCGCCAGGCTGTGGCGCGAAACGGGTCTGGCCGTGGTCGAGCTGGTAGCCGGCCAGCAGCCATGCCATGGTGCCGTCCTTGAGCGACACCACGCGATTGGGAATGCCGGCGTTGATCAACGTCTGCGCGCCCACGATGCTGCGCGTGCGGCCGGCGCAATTGACCACCACCAGCGTCTCGGGATCGGGTACGATCTCGCCGATGCGGTAGACCAGCTCAGCCCCCGGGCAGTCCACCGCGCCGGGGATGCTCATGTTCTGGAATTCCGTGAAGGGGCGGCTGTCCACCACCACCACGTTGTCGCCACGCGTCTGGTGCAGCTTGAGCGCCTCGGCGGTGATCCACGGCGTGTGCAGCTCGTGCTCGATCACTTCGCCGAAGGCTTTGCTGGGCACGTTGGTGCCGCTGAAGATTTCATAGCCAGCGGCCTGCCAGGCACGCGTGCCGCCCTCCAGCACGGATACGTTGGTATAGCCAAAGCGCAGCAGCTTGGCCGCGGCCGCGTGGGCGATATCCTCGACCAGATCCGTCACCACGATGCGCGTGGTGCGGCGCGGCACCAGCCGGTCGATCGTGGTCTCGAGCCGGCCCAGCGGCGCGGGCACGGCGAACAACAGGTGCTCACGCGAGAAAGCACCCTCTTCCCGCGCGTCCAGCACGGCGAGTTCCTCCCCCTGGGCGATGGCGCGCTTGAGCGCGGCCGGGCTCACCAGCGGATGGCGGATCAGCGCAGGCGCGGCAAAGGTGCGGTAGCTGTATTGCGTGCCCCCCTCGGGCGCGGGGTCGAACTTCACGCGCTCGCTCAGGCGGGGCAGCGTGAGGCCGTAGAAGTGCAGGTGCAGGCCAGGCGTGTCGCCGATCAGTTCGATGGTATGCACATCGGTGGGCGATAGCGTAATGGCATTGCCTGCCTGTACATCGAGCTGGCGCAGCGGCTCCAGCGTGTCGAGCCCGGGCTTGCTGCCCTGGCTGCGATGAAAGATCACGTTGCGCTCCACGCCGCGCACACCGGCAATCACCGCCCAGGTGGTGTGGTCGTGCGGCGGCTGTGCCTTGCCCGGCAGGCCAGCCGAGGCGAACAAGGCGAAGCGACCGTCCGGGTCTTCCGCCAGCCGGTAGATCGCGGCGGGCCTGGCCGCATCCACGGGGAAATGCGCCGGCGGGAACAGATGCGCCTGGCCAGCCAGCGCCACCAGTTCGTCGGCGATCGCGGCCAGCGGCGTCTTGTCGGCGGCGTGGCCGCCGACGATCTCTCGGGCACGGGCGATGAAGGCGGCGACCGCCGCGGCGCGAGCGCCGCTTACGTGGTCGGCAACGGCCGTGGCGTCGGCGTTTGCGTCAGTATCGGCCAAGGTCTGGGACAAGTCGGTAATGGTCATGGCGAGAAGCTCTTGAAAATGCTGGGCAGGTTGAAGCCTAAAAGAAGTTGCACCGGGCGCTAACGAATCAGATCGCAGATCGTTATGCCGTGCCTGGCGCGGACATCATGCCGCCGCGGGTTGCCGCGCGCGGGCAAAGGCCACCAGCCGCTCCACGCCCTGCGCGCATTCCTCGGCGGCGGCCACCAGGGCGATGCGGACATGGCCCGCGCCCGGGTTGCGGCCATTCACCGTGCGTGCCAGGAAGGTCCCCGGGACCACGGCAAGGTTCTGCTCGGCCAGCAGTTCGCGCGTGAAGGCCACATCGTCGAGCCCGCTGGCGCGGATGTCGAGCCAGGCGAAGAAACCCGCCTGCGGCTGCGCCAGGCGGGCCACCTGCTGCAGCCGCGGAATGGTGAAGGCGAATTTCTCGCGGTACAGACGGCGGTTTTCCACCACGTGCGCCTCGTCCTGCCAGGCTGCGATGCTGGCACCTTGCACCGCCGGGCTCAGCACGCCGCCGCAATAGCTGCGGTACAAGCGCAGGCGCTCCAGCACATCGGCGTCGCCTGCCACAAAGCCGGAGCGCAGGCCGGGCGCGTTGGAGCGCTTGGACAAGCTGGCCACGGCCAGGATGCGCTGGCGGTCCCGGCCGAGCGCCTGGGCCGCGGCCAGCACCCCCAGCGGCGGCGCGCCCTCGTCGAAGTACAGCTCGGAGTAGCACTCGTCCGACACGATATGAAAGCCGTGCCGCTCGGCCAGCGCCAGCACGTGCTCCCAGTCGGGCAGCGCGTAGACGCGGCCAGAAGGGTTGTCCGGCGAGCAAAGGTAGGCCAGCCGCACGCGCGGCCAGATGTGCGCGGGCACCGCGTCGAACGCGGCGGCCAGCCCTTGCGCGGGGTCGATGTCGAGGTAATACGGCTCGGCGCCGGCCAGCAGCGCCGCGCCTTCGTAGACCTGGTAGCCCGGATTGCTGACCAGCACCACCGGCGCGCCATGCTGCGGCCGGTTGGCGCGCAGCACCACTTGCGCCAGGCTGAACAAACCATCCTTGGCGCCGTTGACGGGCACGATCTCGCGCGCCGGGTCGAGGCCGGCCACGCCGTGGCGGCGCGCGACCCAGGCGGCGATGGCCTCACGCAGCGCGTCGCTGCCAGCCACCTTGGGATAGCGGCCGATGCTGCCGGCGTGTTCCGCCAGCGCCTGCACAACCAGGTGCGGCGTGGCATGTTGCGGCTCGCCCCAGCTGAAGCTGATCGGCGGCAGGCTGGTGCGCAGGGGCGTTTGCGCCGCCAGCGCCTGCAGCTTTTCCGTGGGATAGGGTTGCAGGCGTTCGTGCAGTGGTTGGCTCATGCTGGTTCTCTCATTGGAGGGTGGCGGCTTGGTGGTTGCCCGGCTTGGCCGTGAACACCCTCACCTCTAGCGGCCTACTCTAGGACCCGGCCCCGCGCCGCGGCAACGAATCTTTCCGCCGTTGGTCATGCAATGCGTGATGCGATAGTCGATGCAATGCGCAATGCGACGCCGCAGGCCTCATGTCGCCTTGCACCAGATCAAAACCGAATATGCATCGGCGATATTGTTAGTTCTTCCCGGGTCCCGCACTCCGTAGAGTGGAGCACGGCCGCCACCTGCCACTGCATCGTATTCATAACAGGATCTCCCCCCATGACGACCCAGACCAACCAGACCAATCAGACCAACCAGACCGATCAGCAAAACCAGCGCAATGCGGCCATTGCCGCCACCCTCGCCGAAGTCAGCGCACTGACGGCACAGCGCGAGGTGGATCGCGCCACGCTCGGGCAGGTCACCGCCGCCCTGCAGAAGCTGGCCGACCAGAAGGACCTGTTCGGCTTTGCCGATTTCCCGCCGCCCAGCGACGGCACCACCACCTCTACCCGCTATCGGCTGAGCGGAGAAGGCCAGTTGCCAGCGCTCTACCTCAATTCGATCGTGCCGGGCAAGAAGACCATTCCGCACAACCATGACACGTGGGCCGTCATCGTGGCCGTGCAAGGCGATGAGCTCAACCGCGTCTACCGCCGCACCGACGACGGCAGCAACCCCGAGCGGGCCAGCATCGAACTGGAGCGCGAGCTGGTGGTGCGCCCGGGCACGCCGATCAGCTTCCTGCCGCAGGACATCCATAGCATCCACGTGGTGGGCGAGGCCCCCACGCTGCACTTCCACCTCTACGGCCGTCCACTCGAAACGCTGACGGGGCGCATCGGCGTGGAGCTGGAGACCGGGCGCATCGTCAACTACAACGCCACCCAGATGAACCGCAGCGAGAAAGCAGCGGCCTGACATTGCGGCCAAGACAACAGCCCCATCCCTTGTTCACGCGGAGCACGCCATGACCCAATCCATCGACGCCGTCACCTTGCGCGGCTGGCTTAACGACGGCCAGCCCCTGGCGCTGTTCGACGTGCGCGAGCACGGCCAATATGGCGAGGGCCATCCCTTCTTCGCCGTGCCCCTGCCCTACAGCCGGCTGGAGCTGGATGTTGCCCGCCTGGCGCCGCGCCTGGCCGAGCGCATCGTGCTGTTCGACGACGGCGACGGCGTGGCCGAGCTGGCGGCACAGCGCCTGGCTGGCCTGGGCTACAGCAATCTCACGCTGCTGGCGGGGGGCGCAGCGGCGTGGGCCGCGGCCGGCTACACCTTGTTCAAGGGCGTCAACGTGCCATCGAAGACGTTTGGCGAACTGGTCGAGCACCAGCAGCACACGCCGCGCCTGAGCGCTGCTGAACTGGTGGCGCGCCGCGACAGCGGCGAGCCGCTGGTGCTGGTGGATGGCCGCACCTTTGCCGAGCACCAGAAGATGACCATCCCCGGCGCACACAGCCTGCCCAACGGCGAGCTGGCCCTGCGCCTGGCGACACTGCTGCCGGATGCACAGACCACCGTGGTGGTGCACTGCGCCGGGCGCACGCGCAGCATCATCGGCGCGCAGACGCTGCGCAACCTTGGCCTGCCCAATCCCGTGCTGGCGCTGGAGAACGGCACGCAGGGCTGGTACCTGGCCGACCACGCGCTCGAGCACGGCAGCCAGCGCCGCTACCCGGCGGCCCCGCCGGCCAGCGAGCTGGCCGAGGCGCGCGCTCGCTCGGCCCGGCTGCTGCAGCGCGCTGGCTTGCCCGCGCTGTCGGCCACGCAGGCGCAGCAGTGGCTGGACGACGACAGCCGCACCACCTACCTGCTGGATATCCGCACTGCCGAGGAATTCGCGCAAGGCTCGATCGACGGCGCGCGGCACGCGCCCGGCGGCCAGCTGGTGCAGGCCACCGACCAGTACATCGGCGTGCGCGGCAGCCGCGTGATCGTGTTCGACGACGATGGCGTGCGCGCACCGGTGGTGGCCAGCTGGCTTTACCAGCTGGGCTATGAGAGCGCCGTGCTCGCGCACGGCGTCAACGCCGCCATCAAGGCGAGCGCGCCGCCGCGCACCCTGCCCACCCACGCCCTGCCGGTGCTCGACGCCAACCTGCTGCGCGCGCTGCACGCGCAGGCGCCTGACGCGCTGCGCATCGACCTGCGCGAAAGCGCCGAGTACGCCCGCGGCCATGCCGAAGGCGCCACCTGGTCGATCCGCCCGCGCCTGCCCGCCACGCTCGAGCGCCTTGGCGCCACCCACGACCAGCCGGTCATCCTGATCGCGAGCGAGCCGCACATCGCCAGCCTAGCCGGGCAGGATCTGCTGGCCGCCGGCTATCGCCACGTGTACCGGCTGGCCGAGGGCTACCGCACCTGGCAGGCCGCGGGGCTGCCCGAGGCGGCCGAGCCGGTGGGGCTGCCGCCGGAAGCGCGTATCGACTACCTGTTTTTCGTGCACGACCGGCACGAGGGCAACAAGGACGCCGCGCGTGCCTACCTGGCCTGGGAAACCGGGTTGATTGCACAGTGCGCGCCGGATGAACTGGGCCGCTTCCGCATTCTGGCGTCCGCAGGGCAAGCGGCAGACCAGAGTAAGGCGGCCTGATCGCGCAGACTCATGCTATGACATATAAATTTGACATAAATTATGCGATAACATAATAAATGCCGTCGTGTGCTATGCTATTTCATATCCTTCGATGTGAAAACATGTCATGGCATCATTCTTTGATCAGCTCCAGGCACGCCGAGCCACGCGCAAATCCTCGCTGGGGGAAGTGGCCCGGCTGATCGGCATGGCGCCGTCCAACCTGACCACGGCGTTGAGCGGCCGCAGCGATGTGCGCGCCTCCACACTCGAAGCCGTGGGTGCCGCGCTCGATGCGGAATGGGTCCTGGTGCCACGCGAGCACCTGCTCGCCGTGAAGCGCCTGGTCGAGGGCAAGGACAGCGGGCCGGACCGCGAGGCCAAGACCTCGGTGGAAATGTTCCTGGAGCAGGAATCATGAGCCCCGGGCTGCGCCCCCGCTATCTGGAAGTGCACCTGCACGGCGTGCTGTGCGGCCATCTGTGCGAGGTCGGGCGCACCTGCCGCTTCGTGCCGGCGGAAGCCTTCCGCGGCGACACGCTGCGGCCCACGCTCAGCCTTTCGCTGACCTTCCCCGGCAACGACACGCTGACCGCCTCGGTGCTGTCCAACCCCTTCCATCCCGCGCTGTACAACACCAACGCGGCGCTGCCGCCCTACTTCGCCGGGCTGTTGCCCGAGAGCGAGCTGCGCAAGCGCCTGGAGGCCACGCGCCACCATCCCGAAGACCGCGACGATTTCGGCATCCTGGCCGCCGCCGGCGACGACCTGCCGGGCGCGGTGGTGGTGCGCCCCGCGCCCATCGACGCCCTGCCCGAGCACGTGCGCACCGTCGGCGTGACGGGCGGAGCGGACAACCTGGAAATTGCCGTGATCGAAGGCGCCACCGAAGGCGCGGCCTCGGTCTCGGGCGTGCAGAACAAGCTGGCGCTGTCCACCGCGCATGCCGGCAAGCGCTACACCATGCCCACCCACGGGCATCTCTCCGACCTGATCGCCAAGCTGCCCGCGCGCAATGACGATAGCCAGGTCTTCAACGAATACGTGTCGATGCAGCTGGCGCAGGCCGCTGGCGTGGCGGTGGCGCCGTGCCGGCCCGTGCCGCTTGCCGCCATCGAGGTCGAGGGGCTGGCCGAGGCCCTTGGCACCGGCCTGCACTTCCTCGCCGTGGACCGCTTCGACCGCGAGCCCGGCGGGCGCGTGCATGCCGAAGACGGCTGCCAGTTGCTGACCCGCATGCCCAACCGCAAGTATGGCGGCCATGACGCCTACGCCGCCCTGGTGCAACTGCTGGAGCGCCTGAGCGTGCGCGGCATCGAAGACGTGCGGCAGTTCTTTATCCGCCAAGCCATCAATACCCTGCTGGGCAACAGCGATGCCCACCTGAAGAACTTCTCCTTCCTGTACCGCAACGGCGTCGCGCCCGAGCTCTCGCCCGCTTACGACATCGTCAGCGTGGCCGCCCTGCCGGGCTTTGCCGGCTTCGGCCAGAATGTGGCCATCGACCGCCAGCAGCGCGAGCAAACCCTGCAGACCTACCGCGAGTTCGCGCGCAAGGCACGGATCGCCGAGCGCATCGCCACCGCCGCCGTGAAAGACGCTGTGGCGATGGCGCACGAGCGCTGGCCGGCATTGCTGGAGCAGTTGCCGGCGCCGGCGGGCATGCGTGCCATCGTGCTGGAGCGGCTGGCGACATTGCCGCTGGCACAGCGCAAGGCTTAGAGGCCGTTTCCAAAAGATGCTGGCGTCGTTGCGCCGCTCAGCTCAGCCCATCCAGCACCACATGCTGCCCATGGATCGCCTGCGCCGCGTCCGAGGCCAGGAAGGCAATGGCGCGCGCCGCCGACGCGGTCGAGACCCAGTCGGTGGGATCGGCGGCGGGCATGGCCTGGCGGTTGGCATGGGTGTCGAGCGTGCCCGGCGCGACACTGTTGACGTTAATGCCAGCCCGGCGCACCTCATGCGACAAGCTCTCCACCAGACGCTGCAACGCGCTCTTTGACGCGCAGTAGGCGCCCATCGCGGCGGCCCCGTTGGCGGCGCCGCGCGCGGTCACCGCCACGACCTTGCCGGCGCCCTGCGCAAGCATGGCGGGCAGCAGATGCTGCGTCACGGCCACCAGCGACCAGGCGTTCAGATCCATCATCCGCATCCAGGATTCGCGGCTGAGCGCATGCACGGGCTCGCCCATCTCGAAGCCGCCGGCCACGTGCACCAGCACATCCACGCCACCGAACGCGTCGAGGATGCTGCGCGCCGCCACGGCCATGCTGTCCGTCGAGGTCACGTCCGCCGCCAGCAACAGGTGCCAGTCCGCGGCCTCGGGCACCGGCGCGTGCGCGCGCAGCACTGCCGCGTCGCGGTCGATCAGGGCCAGCCGCGCCCCCTCGTCCGCGAACGCCTGGGTAACGGCGCGGCCAAGCGCGCCACCGGCGCCGGTAATCACGATGCGGCGGGGGGATGCTGACGATGCCATGGTGTTCTCCTGTTCGGGCTCTTGCCTCCTAGTCACCATAGTCTGCCGCGCTTGAGGTGGAAAGCGCGTTGGAAGGCGAGGCGCAAAACCGGCGCATGCGTTCGGCACCGCCGTCCCCGGCTAAGCACGGCCCGATTTCATTGCAAAACCCAACAAACGATAATCATTATCATTTACAATCCGGCGCTTTCCGCACTCTCGCAGCACCATGCTCACTCGCCAACTGATTGCCCCGGCCGCCCTGGGCTGCCTGTTCTCCCCTGCCATGGCCCAGGCCGCCCCGGACGCCGAGACCACCTTGCCGTCCGTCACGGTCAGCGCCGCCGAAGACCCCCGTGCCGACACCGGCTTTGCCACGCGCCGGGCGGCGGGCGTGACCAAGTCCGGCACGTCCGCGGCGGACAGCGCGCAGTCCATCACCGTGATCACGCGCGACCTGATGGACAGCCAGCAAGCGCAAACCCTGGGTGACGCACTGGCCAATTCCGCGGGCGTGGTCACCAATGTCTACGGCCGGCGCGGCTGGGACGACTTCATCATCCGCGGCCAGCGCGCATCGGAATCCGTCTTTGTCGATGGCCTGCTGGTCGAGTCCAACAACCGCGTGGCGCAGGAGCTGTTCGGCGCGCAGGGCGTGGAAGTGCTCAAAGGCCCGGCCTCGGTGTTGTTCGGCAAGGTGCAGCCGGGCGGCATGGTCAATATCGTCAGCAAGCGCCCCAGGCCCGAACTGTTTGGCGAACTGGGGCTGACGGTAGGCAACTACGGCTTGCGGCAGGCCACGGCGGATGTGGGCACGCCGTTGTCGGAAAACGGCAAGGCCGCGCTGCGCGTGAACGCCCTGGCGATGAACAGCGACGACGCGACCGACTACGTCTATTACCGCAACCGCTATATCGCGCCGTCGCTGTCGCTGGACCTGGGCGCGCGCACCGACCTGACCCTGCTGGCGAGCCACAACGAGCGGCAATATGTGCGCCAGCAAGGCCTGCCCGTGAATGGCACGATCACTGCCAACCGCAACGGCACCCTGCCCAACAGCCGCTTTACCGGCGAGCCGGGCCTGGCGCCATACGACGGCGAGCAGAACCGGCTGGGCTATGCGCTGACCCACCGCTTCGATTCCGGCTGGACGCTGAACCAGAATTTCCGCTGGCAAACGCTGTCGCTGGCCGGCACGCTGATCGCGGGCGGCACCATGGCAGTCAACAGCCAGTTGCTCAACCGCAGCGGCACGCAGCAGGACTTCTCCGGCACCACCATCGGCGTGGACACCAACCTGCAGCGGCGCTTCGAGCTTGCCGGGCAGCAGCATGAGATCACGCTCGGCGTGGACTACAACCGCAGCAACGAGAGCCGCCTGCAGCGCACCTGCCGCGTCGCGGCGCTGAACGTCTACAACCCGGTCTATGGCGCGGCCGTGAACTGCCCCAGCGCCTACAGCCTGAACCAGGAAGACAACGTCAGCACGCTGGGCTTCTACGCGCGCGACCAGGTGCGGTTTGCCCAGCGCTGGCTGCTCACCGCCGGCCTGCGCCACGACACCGCCCGCACCAGCACCACGGACCGCCTGGCCGCCACGCGCCTGGACGACACCGCGCGGGCCATCACCGGCAGCGCCGGGCTGATGTTCGACCTGACCAGCTGGGCACGTCCCTATGTCAGCTACGCGACCTCGTTCCTGCCCAATAGCGGCACTGACGTCAACGGCGGCACCTTCAAGCCCGAGACGGGGCGCCAGGCCGAGGTGGGCATCAAGTTCGATTTGCCCAACAAGAGCGGCCTGCTGACCCTGTCTGCCTTCGACCTGACCCGGCGCAACGTGCTGAGCTCGGACCCGGTCAATACCGGCTTCAGCATTGCCACGGGCGAGCAGCGCACGCGCGGGCTGGAGGCAGAGCTGACGGCGGATCTTGGCGGCGGCTGGAGCCTGGCGGGCGCCTATGCCTACGTCGCCAGCGAGGTCACGCAAGACACGGTTGCCGCCAATGTGGGCAAGCCGCTCAACAACGTGCCCCGGCACAGCGTCTCGCTTTGGGGCACCAAGCATTTCCGCGGGCCGCTCGCAGGCTGGTACGCCGGCGCCGGCATGCGCGCGGAGAGCGCCAAGCGCGGCTACACCTTCAACTACACCGTGCCCGGCTACGCGGTGGCGGACCTTGGCGTGGGCTATGTGGCATCGCACTGGAAGGCCGCGCTCAACGTCAAGAACGTGTTCGACAAGGCGTACTACGCCGGCGGCCTGAGCAACAACATCGTGCCGGTGGGCAATCCCCGTACGGTCATGCTCAACGTGGCGCTCAACTACTAAGCTACGCCGCCAGCAGGCCTTCGATGAGGCCCGCCACATGCCGCACGGCCACGTCATCGTCGCGGCGCGCATGCCAGGCCAGGTGGAGGGAAAAACCCTCCACCGCCACCGGCGGCGCGAACGTCGCCAGGGCCTGTGCCGGGTCCTCGGGCAGGCAGCGGCTGGGCAGCATGGCGATCAGGTCGGAATCGGCCAGCAGCGGCGGCACCATCATGAAGCTCGGCACCACCATGCCGACGCGCCGCGCCAGGCCCAGCCCGGCCAGTGCATCGTCCAGCGGCCCGTGGATATCGCCACGGCCGGATACCAACACATGCGGGTACTCCAGCCAGCGCTCCAGGCCAAAGCCGGTGGCCGCGGGATGGCCCCGCCGCATGGCAACCACGTAGTGCTCGCGCAATAACGGCCGGCGGCGAAAATCCGCGCCCACGGCGGGAAACACGGATACAGCGAGATCGCTGTCCCCTCGCGCCAGGGACCCGAGCGCAGCATCGGCACCCTGCCACGGCTGCAGCACGAGATTGACGCCCGGCGCGCTGCGCGCCAGTTGCCGATGCAGTTGCCGCGCCACCAGCACGGCGGGATGGTCCGCCATCCGCACGCGCACCGTTTGCGACAAGCTCGCCAGATCCACCTCAGGCTCACCAATCACCGTCGCCACCGAGGCCAGCGCCTGCTTCAGCGGCGCGCGCAGAGCCTGCGCCCTCGGCGTGAGCTGCATGCCGCCAGGCGCACGCTCCAGCAGGCGATCCTTGAACAGATGGCGGCAGCGCTCCAGCGCGCTGGAGGCGGCTGGCTGGGACAGCCCGACACGCTGCGCGGCACGCGACACATGGGCTTCGTCGAGCAAGGCGTCCAGCACGGTCAGCAGATTGAGGTCGATCGCACGTAAATTCATGAAACGGATAATAGAGCATACAAACTATCCATTGGAATGATTTGGTGTGAAGCGGCATCCTTGAGACATCACCACGGCACGCACCACGGCACTACCAACCGGAGCCCCCCATGTCCAAGACCCTGATCCTGCTGTTCCATCCCCAGTTCGGCCAATCCAAGGCCAATCGCGCCCTGTGCAATGCGGCCAGCACACTGCCCGGCGTAGAAATCGCGGACCTCTACGCCCTCTACCCGGACGGCGCCATTGATGTGGACGCCGAAGTCCGCCGGCTGCTTGGCGCGGACCGCATCGTGTTTCAGTTCCCGCTCCAGTGGTATGCCACGCCCGCGCTGCTCAAAACCTGGCAGGACGCCGTGCTGACCCGCATGTTCTACATCGCCTATGAGACCGAGGGCCGCGCGCTGGAAGGCAAGCCCATGCTGGTAGCCGCCACCGCTGGCAACGTGCCGCAAGCCTACGGGCCAGGCGGCGTCAATCTGTTTGCGCTTGCCGAGTTGCTGCGCCCCTTGCAGGCCACCGCCAACCGCTGCGGCCTGCCGTGGTCCGAGCCCTTCCTGCTCTATGAGGCGGGCAAGCTGGATGACCAAGCGCTGGCTGCCGCGGGCGAACGTTACGCGGTGCGCTTGCAGCACATCGCAGCCTAGCCAGCCGGGCCAGGATCGTTCAAGATTCGGGCTCGCAGAATCGCCTGAGAGTCGCAATTGCCGCTGAATCGCCTGAAACAAAGTGCCACCCTGATCGCCGTGCTGGCATTGATCGGATCGATGGCTTCGCTCTGCGTCGGTACGTCGTTTGCCAAGAGCCTGTTTGCCGAGGTTGGCGCCCAGGGCACCACGGCGCTGCGGGTGAGCTTTTCGGCGTTGATCCTGCTATGCGTGTGGCGGCCCTGGCGGATGCCGCTAAGCTTGGCCAACGCCCGTGTGATCGCGCTATACGGCGCGGCGCTGGGCGCCACCAACCTGCTGTTCTATATGTCGCTGCGCACCGTCCCGCTCGGGCTGGCGATTGCCATCGAGTTCACCGGGCCGCTGGCGGTCGCCGTGTCGTCGTCACGGCGGGCCATCGACTTTCTCTGGATTGCCTTTGCGGTGGCAGGCTTGCTGTTGCTGTTGCCGCTTGGGGAGAACGTTGCCACGCTCGATCCCGTGGGCATCGGCTACGCGCTGACGGCCGGCGTGGGCTGGGCGCTATACATCATCTTCGGGCAGATGGCAGGCAACGCGCACGGCGGGCAAGCCACCTCGCTCGGGCTGACCATGGCATCGCTGGTCGTGCTGCCCTTCGGGCTGGCGCATGCCGGCGCGGCCATGTTCAGCCCGTCGCTGCTGGCAGCAGGGCTGGCGGTTGGCCTGCTCTCCAGCGCCATTCCCTATTCGCTGGAAATGGTGGCGCTCAAGCGGCTGCCGCGCCGCACCTTCGGCATCCTGCTCAGCATGGAACCTGCCATGGGCGCGCTGGCAGGCCTTGCGTTTTTGCACGAAACGCTGAACACGCAGCAATGGCTGGCGATTGGCAGCATCATCACGGCGTCGGTGGGGTGCACGATGACAGCCGGATCGCGCAAGCGCGCAAGCGCCGAGGCCTAGGCCGCCGATAGCCGCGCCACGGCTTGCTGCGCGCCGTAGCCGGCCAGCTCGCCCAGCACCAGGCTGACCTCATACAGCAGGCTGTCTTCCGGGTTGCGCCGGGTGGAGAAGCCGAACTCCCGCATCAGCGCCAGCATGCGGCGGTTCTCGCTCAGCACATCCCCGCGCAGCAGGTGCAGGCCGGCGCCCAGCGCCGCGTCGCGCAGACGCTGGATCAGCCGGCGGCCGATACCCTTGCCTTGCCAGTCGTCGGCCACCGCCACAGCGAACTCGCCAACGTCGCCATCCTCGCCACGCGTCACCACGTAGTTGCCGTTGGCGACGATCATCGGCAGCCCCTCCACTTCCGCCGTGACCACCAGCGCCAGGCCGGCGTTGCTCTCGATGAACAGGTCGATTACCTCGTCGGACACGCGTCCGCCGGTCAGGAAGCGGTAATAACGGCTCTCGCGCGACAGGGCCTGGACGAAGGCCCGCTCTCTCTCGGCATCAGCGGCACGAACAGCGCGCACGACCACGCGCTCGCCACCGCTCAACTTCCAGGTCTCGGCGCATTCCGGGCAGCCAGCATGCCGGCCGCCGCCGGTCAGGCGGGATTGGCCGGCAAGGCTGGGAGGATTCGAAGGCTGCATGTCCGGCTCCTGACTTCATATTTCATAGTCAGGAGTATAGGCAATACCCTGACTTTTGCAAATGAAGTTAGCCTGCTATGCTCAACGGATGGATCTCACCGCCCAAGAACTCCGCAACTGCTCGATTGCCGCGACCCTCTCGCTGATTGGAGAGAAGTGGACAATTCTTATCTTGCGCGACGTTTTCCACGGCATCAGGCGCTTCGACGATTTCCTGGAGCGCCTGCAGTGCTCCCCCGCCGTGCTGTCGGCCAGGCTCAAAACGCTGACCGAGGCAGGCATCCTGCGCAAGGTGAGCTATCGGGAGCCGGGCGAGCGGGAACGGTTCGAGTACCGGCCGACGCGCGCCGCGGTGGAGTTGCTGCCGGTGATCATCGGGCTGATGCAATGGGGGGATCGCCACCTGGCCGCCAGCGGCCAAGGGCCGGTGACGTTGCTTACCGCACCGGAGGGGCGCCGCGTGCGCGCGGCGCTGGTGGATGATGCGGATCAGTTGGTGCGGCCCAACGATATCGAGATTTACCACGCCAGCCGGCGGCCAGCGCCGGCGGCTGAAGGCGAATCCCCGCAAGCGCCTGCCCCGCAAGCGTGAGCCTGGGCGCGATCGGCCGTCAATCCTTCAGCCACCAGTCCAGCAGTGTTTCATCATCGGGATCGTCCAGATTCCGGTAGATGTTCGCGTAGTACCACTGAATCCCGGTCTGGTCGCGAAACCTGTCAAAGACGTCGCGGATTCGGTCCATCCCGTTTTTGGATGGGATGGTCAATGACAGATTCCCGCCGTTGATCCCATCCAGCGTTCCGCCCAGCTCAGCTGCCACCTCCTTCTCCAGGCGTGACAGGATTGCCTGCGGGATATCTTCATCCTCATAGATTTGAACGCAGAAATTCCCGCCCCTCGACAGGACTTCGGCATGCGCGTTTCTATTCTTGATGGAGACGATGTCGCCTCTTGCCAGATTCAAGGCGAGACCGGGCGAGGCGAGAAGCTCGTAGATGTCTTCATCGATTTGGCTGGCGGGCAGTTCTTCGAACATTGGCTCCGCGTCATCTTCTCCGGCGTAGACGTGGATCAGGACGCTTGGGGGGATGTTTTCCATGTGGTGGTTCGTCGCTCTTGCGTTTGATGCGTTTGATGCGGGACCGCCTAGTTTTACACAGCAACCGTGTGTAAGACATGAAGCCCCGAATTGAGAAGCCAGTTTGCCTTTGGCGCTCCTGGCACATTCTCCGCTATCCAGGCATCCGTTCGAGTGCGGGGCCACGTGCGGCTTCCCGGTCCCCCTCCCCGCATCCTGCCAAGAATCCCGGACGGAAGATCCCACCTGGCCGCTACCTCACGCAGAACGTCGATTATCACTGCCCAAAGCTCAGTGAACGGGCTGAACACGGATTCCCAGGCAGGTTGTAAAGTGGGAGCCCATTCTTCGACGTTCGACGCTTCAGCCCATGCCCCGGCGGCGCCGGGAAATGTCCCTCAGGCTCTCGCAAGGCAGATTTGCCGGCGACGATCCCTATGCCCCGCGCAAGAACAACAGCCCAGGAACCAGCCAGAGCCAAACCCAATGCAACTTCTCGATCATGTTTCAATCGGCGTGCCCAACCTCGACGCAGCGCGCCCCTTCTATGACGCGATCATGCAGACGTTGGGCGCAACGAAGGTCTATGACCGCTCCGATGCGCTTGGCTATGGCGAGCGCTGCACGTCCAGCGATGTGGCGTCGACGTGCCTGGCGGTCTATCTCGACCCGAGCAGGATCGAAGCAAACAAGCGGCATTGGTGCTTCAAGGCGTCGTCCCGCAAACAGGTCGACGCGTTCTTTGCCGCGGGCCTCGCCGCCGGGGGATCGTCGGATGGGGATCCGGGCCTGCGGCCTGGCTACCATGCCGGATACTACGCAGCGTTTCTCGTCGATCCGGCGGGCAATCGCGTGGAGGCGGTGTGTCATTCGGCCTCGATCTGACTCGAACATGCTCGAATTGACGATGGCGCCTGGGCACGGTGGCGTCCAGTGCGGGTTCTGGTGGCTCGGAGCCAAGGACTTGGCATCGCAGGCGGAAGTGGCATAACTATCACCACGCGGCATCCACGGCCTGAGCCGGGACAGCCAAAATACCAGCTACTACCTGCACCACCGCGCGCACCGCCCCGGTCCATTGCACTGCACCATGACCGTGCCGCCCCGCCCCACCTCGGCGCATCGCCTCCCGGCCTGATGCTCCCGCGCAGCGCAAAAACCCCTTCATCCATCACAAACCGCCCTGGCACACCGCTTGCGTAACAAGACGCGAGCGGACCAACGGCGGCCCGCTCACCCCACACAGGGTGGCAGCGGTCTTCACCGCTGCCACCAGGACAACGGCGTCCCCTGATCTGGTCTTCACGACCGGATTGCGGGACGCCATTTGTTTTTATGGAGCCATGATGACCGGCAAAGCCACCCGCATCGAACTGCTAAGCCTGCGCACCCCGCAGATGCGCGCCTTCCACCTGACGTGGATGGCCTTCTTCGTGTGCTTCTTCGCGTGGTTCGCCTGCGCGCCGCTGATGCCGGTGCTCAAGGGCGAATTCGGCCTGACTCCCGACCAGATCGCCAATATCAATATCGCGGCCGTGGCCGTGACCATTCTCGTGCGGCTGGCCATTGGCCCGCTGTGCGACCGTTTTGGTCCCCGCCGCGCCTACACCGGCCTGCTCGCTCTCGGTGCGATCCCCGTGCTGGGCGTGGCGATGGCACAGAGCTACGAAGCCTTCCTGTTTTTCCGCCTGTTGATTGGCGCGGTTGGCGCGAGCTTCGTGATCACGCAGTACCACACCTCGGTGATGTTCGCGCCCAACGTGGTGGGCACCGCCAACGCGGCAGCCGCCGGCTGGGGCAATGCCGGCGGTGGCGCGGCGCAAGCGCTGATGCCGCTGCTGCTGGGTGGCGTGCTGATGCTGGGCGTGAGCCACACCATGGGCTGGCGCCTGGCGCTGCTGGTGCCGGGCGTGCTGATGCTGATCATGGCGGTGCTGTACTGGCGCTATACGCAGGACTGCCCGCAAGGCGACTTCAAGGATCTGCGCGCGCGCGGCATCGCCATCGACAGCGGCAAGAAAGGCGGCTGGGCCAGCTTTGTCGCCGCTGCTGGCAACTACCGCGTGTGGATGCTGTTCATCACCTACGGTGCCTGCTTCGGCGTGGAGATCTTCATCCACAACGTGGCCGCTACCTATTACGTGGATCACTTTGGCCTGTCGCTCGGCAGCGCCGGCCTGGCCGCGGCCAGCTTTGGCCTGCTCGCCCTGTTCGCCCGTGCCCTGGGCGGCTGGCTGTCGGACAAGGCTGCGCTGCGCCGTGGCCTGGATGCGCGATCCATGCTGCTGTTCGTGCTGATCCTGGGTGAAGGCCTGGGCCTGCTGTGGTTTGCCCAGGCGCATCACGTCGTGGCTGCCGTGGCCGCCATGCTGGGCTTCGGCCTGTTCACCCATATGGCCTGCGGCGCCACCTATGCGCTGGTGCCCTTTATCGACCGCAAGGCGCTGGGCGGCGTGGCCGGGATCATTGGTGCCGGCGGCAATGTGGGCGCCGTGGCGGCGGGCTTCCTGATGAAGGGCCTGGGCGGCAACCTGCAGCAAACGCTGACCGTGCTGGGCGCGGCGGCCATCGTCTCCGCCCTGTGCGCCATTGCCGTGCGCTTTTCGGCGGAGCACAAGGCCAGCGAGCAGGCGCTGTTCGACAACGCGCTGGCCGGCTCCTGAGCCCGCCCGACGCAAAAACGCCACGCAAGCACACGCACCAGCGGCCCCACAGAACAAGGAAACCATCATGAAACTGATCATCATCGGCCACGGCATGGTCGGCCACAAATTCCTGGAATGCCTGGCCGAGGCAGGCTCGCAAGATATCGAAGTCACCGTGCTGTGCGAGGAAGCGCGTCCCGCCTACGACCGCGTGCACCTGTCCGAGTTCTTCGCGGGCAAGTCCGCCGAGGATCTCTCGCTGGTGGAAGCTGGCTTCTTCGAGCGCAACAACATGCTGCTGCGCCTGAACGCGCGCGCCACCGGCATCGACCGCGCGGCCAGGACGGTGACGGTTTCCACCGGCGAGACGCTGTCCTACGACAAGCTGATCATGGCCACCGGCTCCTACCCCTTCGTGCCGCCGCTGCCCGGCAAGGACCGCAAGGATTGCTTTGTCTACCGCACCATCGAAGACCTGGAAGCCATGCAGGAATGTGGCACCCGCGCCAAGACCGGCGTGGTGATCGGCGGCGGCCTGCTGGGCCTGGAATGCGCCAAGGCGCTGCGCGACATGGGCCTGCAAACCCATGTGGTGGAATTCGCCCCGCGCCTGATGGCGGTACAAGTGGACGACGGCGGCGGCGCCATGCTGCGCCGGAAGATCGAAGAACTCGGCGTCACCGCACACACCCGCAAGAACACCGTGGAGATCGTCGACGGCGAAGACGGCACCCATCGCATGAACTTTGCCGATGGCAGCCATCTGGACACCGACATGATCGTGTTCTCCGCCGGCATCCGCCCGCGCGACGAGCTGGCCCGCGCCAGCGGCCTGGCCATTGGCGAGCGTGGCGGCATCACGGTGGACAACCAGTGCCTGACCTCCGACCCCGACGTGTACGCCATCGGCGAATGCGCGCTGTGGGACGGCAAGATCTACGGCCTGGTCGCGCCCGGCTATGAAATGGCCCGCGTGGCCGCCAAGCACCTCCTCGGCCACCAGGCCGAGTTCGCCGGCGCCGACATGAGCACCAAGCTCAAGCTGATGGGCGTGGACGTGGCCAGCCTGGGCGACCCGCACGGCAACGCACCCGGCAGCCGTTCCTACCAGTTCACCGACGAGCGCAAGCAGGTCTACAAGAAGCTGGTGGTATCCGAATGCGGCAAGTACCTGCTGGGCGGCGTGCTGGTGGGCGATGCCGAGGAATACGGTACCCTGCTGCAGATGATGCTCAACAAGATCGAGCTGCCCGAGTCGCCGGAATTCCTGATCCTGCCGTCCTCCGACGGCCAGGCCAAGCCGGGATTGGGTGCCGATGCCTTGCCCGATGCCGCGCAGATCTGCTCCTGCAACAACGTGACCAAGGGCGATATCTGCGCCGCCGTCTGCGATGGCGCCACCACCATCGGCGCCCTGAAGAATTGCACCAAGGCCGGCAGCACCTGCGGCGGCTGCGTGCCGCTGGTCACGCAGGTGATGAAGGCTGAGATGAAGAAGCAAGGCCTGGCGGTGAACAACCACCTGTGCGAGCACTTTGCCTACTCCCGCCAGGAGCTTTACCACCTGGTGCGCGTGGGCGGCTTCAAGACCTTCGACGCACTGCTGGCGGCACACGGCAAGGGCCTGGGCTGCGACGTGTGCAAGCCGACCGTGGCGAGCATCCTCGCCTCCTGCTGGAATGAGTTCGTGCTCAAGGAAGAGCACGCCAGCCTGCAGGATTCGAACGACTACTTCCTGGGCAATATCCAGAAGGACGGCACCTACTCGGTCGTGCCCCGCATGCCGGGCGGCGAAGTCACCCCCGACGGCCTGATCGCGGTCGGCCAGGTGGCCAAGAAGTATGGCCTGTACACCAAGATCACCGGCGGGGCGCGGGTCGACATGTTCGGCGCGCGCGTGGAAGAGCTGCCGATGATCTGGGAAGAACTGATCGCGGCCGGCTTCGAATCGGGCCATGCCTATGGCAAGTCCCTGCGCACCGTGAAGTCCTGCGTGGGTTCCACGTGGTGCCGCTACGGCGTGGACGACTCGGTCGGCCTGGCCATCGAGATCGAAAACCGCTACAAGGGCCTGCGCGCGCCGCACAAGATCAAGTTTGGTGTTTCCGGCTGCACCCGCGAATGCGCCGAAGCCCAGGGCAAGGACGTGGGCATCATCGCCACCGAACGCGGCTGGAACCTGTACGTGTGCGGCAACGGCGGCATGAAGCCCCGCCACGCCGAACTGCTGGCAAGCGACCTGGACCGCGAAACGCTGCTGCGCTACGTGGACCGCTTCCTGATGTTCTACGTGCGCACCGCGGACCGCCTGCAACGCACCAGCGTGTGGCGCGACAACATGGAAGGCGGGCTGGACTACCTCAAGGCTGTGGTGCTGGAAGACAGCCTGGGCATTGGCGCCGAACTGGAGGCGCAGATGCAGCACGTGGTGGACACCTACGAAGACGAATGGAAGGCTGCCGTGACCAACCCGGAAACCCGCAAGCGCTTCCGCCACTTCGTCAACAGCGACCTGCGCGACGACAACCTGGTCTTCATGGAGGAGCGCGGCCAGATCCGCCCGGCCACGCCGGAGGAACGGAACTTGCGTAAATCCCGGCTTGAGCAGATCCCCGTGATCGTCAAGGCAGCCTGAACCGTCCCGCCCCATCATCTCGCGCCAACGCCCAAGGAGAACATCATGAGCCCCACCCACCATACCGAAGCCTGGACCGCCGTTTGCAGCCTGCGCGACATCGTGCCCAATACCGGTGTGTGCGCACTGGTGGACAAGGCACAGATCGCCGTGTTCCGGGTCGGCGCCGGCTACAGTGACGATCAGGGCGGCAATGGCGACCAGGTGTTCGCCATCTCCAACTACGATCCCAACTCCAACGCCGCCGTGCTGTCGCGCGGCCTGGTGGGGAGCCTGGGCGAACGCATCGTGGTGGCGTCGCCGATCTACAAGCATCATTTCGACCTGCAGACCGGCGAATGCCTGGAAGCGCCCGAGCACTCCATCGCGGCATATCCGGCCCGCGTCTATGATGGCAAAGTCTGGGTGGCCGCATGACCACGCCCCCCAAACCCCGCCTGGTGGTGGTCGGCAACGGCATGGCCGGCATGCGCACGGTCGAGGAACTGCTGAAGCTCGCGCCCGACCTCTACGACATCACCGTGTTCGGCGCCGAGCCGCACGGCAACTACAACCGCATCCTGCTCTCGCCGGTGCTGGCGGGCGAGAAGACGGTCGCGGACATCATGCTCAACACCCGCGATTGGTACGAGCAGAACGGCATCGAACTGCTGGCCGGCGATCCGGTGGTGGCAATCGACCGCCGCCGCCGGCTGGTGCGCTCGCAATCCGGGCGCGAGGTGGGCTATGACCGCCTGCTGCTGGCGACCGGCTCCAAGCCGTTCATCATCCCCGTGCCGGGCCACCAGCTCGACGGCGTCATCGCCTTTCGCGACATCCAGGACGTGGAATCCATGCTGGCGGCGGCCCGCAACCATCGCCACGCGGTGGTGATCGGCGGCGGCCTGCTCGGCCTGGAAGCCGCCAACGGCCTGATGCGCCAGGGCATGGAGGTCAGCGTAGTGCACGTGGCAGACAGCCTGATGGAGCGCCAGCTCGACAAGCCCGCCGCCGCGTTGCTCAAGCAGGCGCTGGAGCGCAAGGGCCTGCGCTTCCTGCTCAATGCCCATACCAGCGGCATCCTTGGGGAAGACCGCGTGACCGGCGTATGCTTTAAAGACGGTACCCAGATCCCCGCCGACCTGGTGGTAATGACCGCCGGCGTGCGCCCCAATATCGCACTGGCCCAGCAGGCCGGGCTGCGCTGCGAGCGCGCCATCGTGGTGGACGACACCTTGCAGAGCTACGATCCGCGCGTGTATGCCGTGGGCGAATGCGTGCAGCACCGGCAGGCCACCTTCGGGCTGGTCGCGCCGATCTGGGAACAGGCGCGCGTGGCCGCCGCGCACCTGGCCGGCGCCGGGCATCGCCGCTATGTGCAGCAGGCCACGGCCACCAAGCTCAAGGTGACTGGCGTGGATCTTTACTCCGCCGGCGACTTCATCGGCGGCGAAGGCAGCGAGGATCTCGTCATGCGCGATCCGCGCCGCGGCATGTACAAGCGGCTGGTGCTGCAAGGCGGGCGACTGGTCGGGGCGGTGCTGTACGGCGACGTGCAGGACGGCCCCTGGTACTTCGACCTGATCCAGAGCGGCGCCCCGGTAGGCGCCATGCGCCAGAGATTGCTGTTCGGCAAGGCACAGTGCGAGGCCATGGCAGCCTGACCACCCGATCGCCTGAACGCTTGAACGCTTGAACGACCTAGTCCCCGATTGACCGCCAGCAGCGAGCGCTAACGTGAACCTGTCCGATATCCCCGTCATCCTCTCCACCGGTTCGCCCACCCTGCTGTCCGCCGACGCCGCAGTCACCGTCACCGATACCACCTGCCCGTATTGCGGCGTGGGCTGCGGCGTGCGCGCCACCCGCCATGCCGACGGCAGCGTCGAGGTGGCCGGCGACGCCAGCCACGGCTCCAACCAGGGCCGCCTGTGCGTGAAGGGCTCGGCGCTGGCGGAAACCGTCGGCCTGGAAGGCCGCCTGCTGCACCCGCAAGTACGCGGTGCCGACGGCGCCTTGCAGCCAGTGTCCTGGGATCACGCACTGGACAAGG
Source organism: Cupriavidus sp. GW823-FHT07A04 (assembly GCF_058794615.1). Lineage (NCBI taxonomy): Bacteria > Pseudomonadati > Pseudomonadota > Betaproteobacteria > Burkholderiales > Burkholderiaceae > Cupriavidus > Cupriavidus sp. GW823-FHT07A04. Next base: position 70,759 of record NZ_JBXAHA010000010.1, on the reverse strand, counting down.
TCGCCCAGGGCTTCAAGGACATCATCGCCGAGCACGGCCCCGATGCCGTGGCGCTCTACGTCTCCGGCCAGTTGCTGACCGAGGATTACTACGTTGCCAACAAGCTGATGAAGGGCTTTATCGGCAGCGCCAATATCGACACCAACTCGCGGCTGTGCATGTCGTCGGCGGTGGCCGGGCACAAGCGCGCCTTTGGCGAGGACCTGGTGCCGGGCAGCTACGAAGACCTGGAGCTGGCCGACCTGGTGGTGCTGGTCGGCTCCAACACCGCGTGGTGCCACCCGATCCTGTTCCAGCGGCTGTTGAAAGCCAAGGAAGCCCGGCCGGAAATGAAGCTGGTGGTGATCGACCCGCGCCGCACCGCCACCTGCGAGCTGGCCGACCTGCACCTGCCGGTCAAGCCCGGCGCCGACGTCTGGCTGTTCAACGGCCTGCTGCACTACCTGGCGCAGCACGGCGCGGTGGACCAGTCATTCGTCGACGCCCACACCAGCGGCCTGGACGCCGCGCTGGCGGCTGCCGGCCCGGACTGCGCCGACATCGCCAAGGTAGCCAAGGCCTGCAAGCTGGACCCTGAAGCCCTGCGCGGCTTCTACGCATTGTTCGCCGCCACGCCCAAGGTGGTGACCGGCTTCTCGCAAGGCGTGAACCAGTCGTCGGCAGGCACCGACAAGGTCAACAGCATCATCAACTGCCACCTGGCCACCGGCCGCGTGGGCCAGCCCGGCATGGGCCCCTTCTCGCTGACCGGCCAGCCCAATGCCATGGGCGGGCGCGAGGTCGGCGGCCTGGCCAATATGCTGGCGGCCCATATGGAGCTGGCCGATCCGCTGCACCGGGAAATCGTGCAATCGTTCTGGGGCTCGCCCGCCATCGCGGACAAGCCAGGCCTGAAGGCGGTGGAGCTGTTCGAGGCCATCGAGCAAGGCCGGGTCAAGGCCGTGTGGGTGATCGCCACCAACCCGGTGGTCAGCCTGCCGGATGCCGACCAGGCCCGCCGCGCGCTGGCCAAGTGCCAACTGGTGGTCAGCTCCGACATCATGCTGCGCACCGACACCAACGACGCCGCGCACGTCCTGCTGCCCGCGCTGGGCTGGGGCGAGAAGGACGGCACCGTCACCAGTTCCGAGCGCCGCATCTCGCGCCAGCGCGCCTTCCTGCCCACGCCCGGCGAGGCCCGCGCTGACTGGCGGATCCTGTGCGACGTGGCCACGCGCATGGGCTTTGATGGATTCCGCTTTGCTGGACCGCACGAGATCTTCGACGAGCACGCGCGGCTGAGCACGTACCGGAACGCGGGCAGCAGCGATCGGGCCCACGCGCCGCGCATGTTCGACCTCGCCGGGCTGGCTGGCATGAGCCAGAAGCAATTCGACGCGCTCTCACCGGTGCAATGGCCGGTGATGGCCACGCCCCCGGGGCGCCTCACCAACGCGTCCGGCGGCACGGCCCGGCTGTTCGCCGATGGCCGTTTCGCCCACCCCGATGGCCGCGCCCGCTTTATCGCCACCGCGCCGCGCGCGCCGTTCCACGCCACCGACGACGAATTCCCTCTTGTGCTCAACACCGGCCGCGTGCGCGACCAATGGCACACGATGACCCGCACCGGCAAATCGCCCAAGCTGGCCGACCACATCGCCGAGCCCTTCGTCGACATGCATCCGCAGGACGCCCTGCTATCCGGCGTCAGCGAAGGCAAGCTGGCCCGCGTGACCACGCGCTGGGGCGCCATGGTGGCGCGGGTGCAGCACAGCGGCGGCATCCCGCGCGGCAGCGTATTCGTGCCGATCCACTGGAACAGCCAGTTCAGCTCCGACGCGCGCGTGGGCGCGCTGGTCAACCCGGTGGTGGACCCGGTCTCCGGCGAGCCCGAGTTCAAGCACACGCCGGTGCGCGTGGAAGAGTTCCGCGTGTCGTGGCATGGCTTCGTGTTGAGCCGCGAGGACCTCAAGGCGGACGAGCTGACCTACTGGACGCGCGTCCAGGGCCGCCAGTTCCAGCGCTACGAGTTCGCCGGCCGCGAGAATATCGCCGACCGCGCCGCGTGGGCCCGCCAGTTGCTCGGCATCGACGACCCCAATGCGGACTGGATCGAGTATGAAGACCGCACCGCCGGCATCTATCACGCCGGCCATGTGATCAATGACCGCCTCCAGGCCTGCATCTACGTGTGCACGCGCCCCGAGCTACCCTCGCGCGCGTGGCTGTCCACGCTGTTCGCCAAGGACCGCCTGGAAGACGCCGATCGCATCGGCCTGCTGCTGGGCCAGCCGATGGAAAAGGGAGCGGACGCCGGCCCCACCGTGTGCTCCTGCTTTGGCGTGGGGCGCAACACCATCTGCGATGCGGTTCGCAAGCATGATCTGAAGACAGCGGCCGAAGTCACCGCCTGCGTGAAGGCGGGCGGCAACTGCGGGTCCTGCGTGCCGGAGTTGAAGAAGCTGCTGGCGGAGATACGGGTGGCGGAAGTGGCTTGATCCCTGGCAGGACCGGGTGGCTACTGCGGTGGGCGATTACTCAGCAGCATCACGGCCTCGGCGCCCCGGCGCTGCCAGCAGGCATCATCGCAGTCAGTCGGCGCGGCATCCACCGCCACCCGGATATCCGTCGTGGCGGCCGATGCGCGTTCGTTCGCGCTGTCCTCCCAGGCTGGTGGCGACGCCGTGATCAGGCCAGCGGCGAAACCTACCGCCAGCACTGCGCCGGCGCCCAACAAACATGCGATGCGATTTCCAGATTTCACGACGGTCTCCTCCCGGCTTGTATTTTTTCCCACTGCCATGCTCTTGCATCGCTGCGTCGGCACGGTCTCATGCTTCAAAGGTAGGCAATGGAGCGAAAAACGTCCTCGTCCAAGCAGACTAGGGGCGATCCCGTATGCCCGTGCACGCGCCGGCAAGCCGGCAAAGCGCCAAGGCAGGCGCCAGCTAGTCCCCATAGAGTCGCAGCAGCGGCCCAACGCACCCCGCCAGATCTACCGGCGCCAGTCGCAGCGAACGGGCGCAAAGCAGGCCCCAGAGATGCGCCGCCAGCAGCACGGCCTTGTCTTGCTCGCCCAGCAACCTGCCAAGCTCGTCGCACAGCACCTTGGCACGAGCACGGATGCGGACGCTCAGGTGGCATAGCTCGCACGCAGGCGTGCAAGCGTGGTGCAGCAAGCCGAGGACGATGCCTGCATAGCGCGGCACCGCCTCGTCCTGCAGCATCGTCGCAAGCACGCGCTCCAGATCCGGGCGGGCCAGCCCCCCGCCGTTGCCGGCGAAGGCGGCAAGCCATGCGGCCAGATGCGCCTCCGCCCGCGCCATAACGGCGGCCAGCAGCTCGGCGCGGCTACGGAAGTGTCCGTAGACCGCGCCGCGTGTCATGGCGATGGCACCGGCTACCTGCTCCAGCGTGACGCATTGCACGCCCTGGCGCTCGAACAGCAACTCAGCGCTGGCCAGGATGCGCTCTCGCGTGACCGCCGCATCACACGCGCGACGTCTCACCATGGCCGCGTGGCACGTGCCTTACTGCGGATGCACGTCATCCGGCCCCCAGAAGGCGCGCATGCCGGTAATGCGCCCGTCGGCACCGAAGGTCATCACATCGGTCACGTCGATGCGAACCGGCTGCCCCTGCATCCGCACATACACGGCGAAACACAAGGCTGCGGCGTTGCCGTGCGAACCCCGGGGCGCCGCCACCACTTCCAGGCGCGCGCCGAGCGACGTCGCGTGACGATAGAAGGCGAGGATGCTCTCCCGCCCGGTTATCACCGGGCCGCCAACGGGGTCCTCGATGGTCGCGTCGTCGGCAAACAGCGCCGCCACGCGCTCGGCGTCCGCGGCATTGAAAGCGGCCACGTAATCGAGCAAAGTGGCCTTCATGTCGGCGCTCTTGTTCGCGGCCATGGTCATGTCGATGGTCATTCCATTCCTCGCTGGAACAGGCTGAACAGGTTGAACGGATCTTCCATGTTGTCTCCTGCGTCTTTTACCTTGCGCTGCCGCTACGCCGGCCGGACAGCCAGGCTAAACGGCGGCCTCGGCCGTATCCGCGAGGAAGGCCAGGCATTCCCGGTTGAAGTAGTCGCTGTGCTCGACCATCACCCAGTGGCCACAGCGATTGATCAGCACGAAGCGTGCATCGCGGCAACCCTGCAGGAACTTGAGGGCACCGCCGGCCGGGTTGAAGCGGTCTTCCGTGCCCCAGAAACCGAGCACCGGGCACGCGATCTCGCCCAGGCGTTCGGTCAGGTTGGGCACCTTCATGGTGGCCAGCACTTCGCGCGGCTGCTCCTTGCACACGGCCATGCGCTCGTCCACCAGCGCATCGGTAACCAGCGTGGCGTCATGCACCAGCAACTTCAGCAGCTCGCGCATGGTGTCATGGTTCATTTGCCCGCCGGTAAACAGTGACACCATCTTTTCGATGCCTTCCATGCGGAAATAGGTCTCGCGGTCCTCGACGCCGCCGGGCGCCATCATCACCAGGCGGCTGACATGCTCCGGGTAGTCCAGCGCGTATTTCAGCGCAATGGCGCCGCCCAGCGAGTTGCCCACCAGCACGCAGCGCGGCAGCTCCAGTGCCAGCAACTGCGCGCGCAGCGCGGCGACGAAGAAGTCCAGCGTGTACTCCACATCCGCCGGCTTCGATGACTGGCCGTATCCCGGCAGGTCGACCACCACGGTACGAAAACCCGCCGCGGCAAAAGCCGGTGCGTTGTGCTTGAAGTTGCTGTGACCGCTGGCGCCTGGGCCACTGCCGTGGATGAACACCACGGGTTCGCCGGCGCCGGCATCGAGGTAGTGCAGGCGCAGGCCGTCTGGGGTAGTGATGGTTTGGCCGGCTGGTAATGCCGCAGGCGACGTACTGGACATATCGGTGTCTCCGCTGTTGTCATGACGAACCCGGCCCATCATGCGCATGCGCAACGGGGCAGGCATCGTCCTTTCAGACTACGAAGCGGACCGTGGATTTCCCTAAGATCGCACTGACCAGCAAGGCAACGAGATCAAGGGAAAACAGAGATGACGGGAATCGACTTCAGCGGGAAGACGGTGTTGGTGACAGGTGGCGCGCGCGGCATTGGCCGTGGCATCGCCGAGGGTTTCCTGGCAGCAGGTGCCCGCGTGTTCACCTGCGGGCGCACTCCACCCGAGACTGCCGAGGGGCAGTCCCGTCAGGCGGAGTTCATCACAGCCGACATCCGCGACGCCGAGCAGGTGGAGGCCCTGCTGAGCCGGATCGTGGACAGCACCGGCTCGCTCGATATCGTGATCCACAATGCCGGCGGCGCGCCCTTCGCGCTCGCGGCGGACGCCTCTGTGCGCCTGCTGGAATCGATCATCCGCCTGAACCTGGTGGCGCCGCTGCAACTGGCGCAGCGCGCCAACGCACGCATGCAAACCCAGGCCAGCGGTGGCACGCAGATCTTCATCGGCAGCGTCAGCGCGCTGCGGCCCTCCCCCGGCACCGCCGCCTACGGCGCGGCCAAGGCGGGCATCCTGAACGCAGTCCGCTCGCTAGCGGTGGAATGGGCCCCGCGCGTGCGGGTCACGGCCGTGAGTCCGGGCCTGGTGCTGACCGAAACCGCGCAGCAGCAACACTACGGCGATGCGGCCACGCTCCAGCGGGTGGCCGATACCGTGCCGCTTGGCCGCCTTGCCGCCCCGCGCGACATCGCCGACGCCTGCCTGTTCCTGGCCTCGCCGCATGCAGCGTACGTCTCGGGCGCCAACCTGGTCATCGACGGTGGCGGCGAGCGCCCGGCCTTCCTCGACGCGGCAGTCCACCAGGCAGGCTGAGCCGCCCGGCGCGCGCCTACTCGACCTTGGCCGGATGCGCCTGCACCGGCCCGCCCAGCACCGAGCGATAGGAAACGGGCTGCTTGCCGTCGATATCGCATATGCCGTACTCCTGCGCGACCTCGGCGCTGATCAGCACCTGGCCGGATTTCTCCATGACGGCGGCGTCGCCATGCAAGGCGAGTATGACCTTGCCGGTGAACTCGGGGCTCTCCGCGCTCGGCGCAAAAGTGGCATATTTGCCGGGCTCGCGCTCCCAGACCCGCATGGTGCGCTCGGTACGTAGCGGGCCCATCCAGACTGATACCGCGGCCACGCCGTACGGGCGCAGGTCGACCGCCATGTCCTTGGCGAACTTGTCCACGCCGGTCTTCTGCGCGCCATAGGCCGGGCCGTGCATATAGCAGCTCGCGCCGAAGGACGACGTGAACGCCATCAATCCGCGCCCGCCAGCGACCATCAGGGGCGCTGCATGCCAGCTCGCCACATAGGCCGAGCGCAGGCCCACGTCGAGGATGTCCACCAGGGCCAGCGGCTTTTCCCAGAAGCCGCCCGGCTCGATCAGTTCGTCGTGCAGGAAGGTAGCGTTGTTCACCAGGATGTCCAGCCGCCCTGATTCGTCGCCCACCTGCTCGAACAGCCTGCGCACCTGAGCATCGTCGCGATGGTCGCAGGCCACCGCGATGCCCTTGCCGCCGCGCGCATCGATCCCGCGCGCGGTCTCGTGGATGGTGCCGGGCAACGGCGCCTCGCCGTTGCGCTCGGTGCGCCCGGTGACATACACCGTCGCGCCGGCTTGCGCCAGCGCCAGCGCGATGCCCTTTCCCGCGCCACGCGAGCCGCCCGTGACTACCGCAACGATGGATTCCTTTGCACTGTGCATCGCATTCCTCCTCAGTGATTCCCGCGCCGCGATCTCACCGCGCGGGGCGATGCCCGACGCTATCGCGCGTGCCGCCGCGCCTCATCCTCCGTTCGGACTAGCGGCGTGCACGCGCAGGAACGCGCGGTCCTAGGGGAAACCGTCTAGTCCGTTCTGACGATTCCGCGCCCTCCCTCGCTCATTACGCTTCCCATCAAAGAAGAAGCCATGGGACATGCCAGTCAATGCATCACCGCGCATCACCAAAACCATAGGAGGAGACAAGTGCAGACTTCAAGAACCAGTTCACCGCATCGCACACGCAGGCTACGGCCAGCCGCCATCGTTTCGGCCATCGCCGCGGCGATCACGCCGTCGGCCTGGGCCGGCAACACCATCGATCTCGGCAACGATACGTCGCTGAATTACTCTTTTACCGCCACCTACGGCGCAGCGGTCCGCACTGGCGGGCAGAGCGGCGCGCTGCTGTCGCCGTCCAACATCAACGGCGACGATGGCGACCGCAACTTCAAGCGCGGCGACATGATCGCCAACCGCGCCACCGTGCTTGGCGAGGCCAATCTCCAGCGCGGCGATTTTGGTGCGTTCTTTCGCGGCAGTGTGTTCTACGACCAGGCCTATCGCACCTCCAATTCCAACAATGCACCCGCCACCGTCAACCACTCCGGCCCTTTCAACGAGTTTACGGATTCCGCGCGCTACTACAACGGCCAGCGGGCTCAGTTGCTGGATGCCTACGCCTATGGCGCCTTCAACATCGACACCACTCGTTTGAACGTCAAGCTGGGCAACCAAGTCGTGGCATGGGGCGAGAGCCTGTTCTTCCCCAACATCGCTGGCGCGCAGGGGCCAGCAGACGCCACCAAGTCGTTTGTACCGGGGGCAGAGGTCAAGGATATCCTGCTGCCGGTGCCGCAAGCTTCATTACAGTGGGAGGTGAATCCGAACTTCAGCCTGCTTGGTTATTACCAGTTCACCTACAAGTCCAACCAACTCAACCCCGCTGGCGCGTACTTCAGCACCACTGACGTGGTTGGACCGGGTGCCCAATTCATCATCGGCCCGGGCGGCAGACAGATCCCGCGCGGTTCGGATATCAACCCTCCAGACTCCGGCCAATGGGGCATAGGTACTCGCTTTCGCGCGTTCGACGCCGAGTTTGGTTTGTACCAATTGCGCTACCACGACAAGAATCCGAATGTCGTGACAACCCTGTTCCCGACGCTGCAGTATCAGCAGAAGTTTTTCAGCGGCATCAATCTGACTGGCGCAAGCTTCTCGACGCAATTTCTCGGCGCCAACGTGGCGGGTGAAGTCAGCTACAAAGACGGCGTGCCAATCCTGGTGAATGTCAACGGCGCTGCCACCGCAACGCGCGGCCAGGCAGTCCAGGGCCAGATGTCGGCCATTTACTCCATCGGACCGACATTCCTCGCCAGCTCCCAGAGCCTGGTGGGCGAAATCGCCTACCTGCATGTGCTTAGCGTCACGCCGGTCAATGGCTTCAGCACGCTCACCAACACCAGGAACTCGGCGGCCCTGCAGCTTGGCTGGTCGCTCGCCTATCTCAATATCTTTAACGGCTGGGACATGACGGTGCCGCTTACGTATGCGCATGAATTCAGCGGAAAGGCGGCCGTGGCCGGCGCCTTCGGTTCGCTGACCGGGTATGGTGACCGCCGCGCGAGCGTCGGCGTGACCTTCAAGTATTTGAACAACCTCGAACTGAATCTGACATACGCGATGTTCCTGGGCACGGCGAACATTGTTAATCGACCGTTGGCCGACCGCAGCTATGCGGCATTCAATGCGAAATATTCGTTTTGACCTGGCAGCGATACCACGCGCAAGCGCCAGATTTCTCTAAAGGAGTGAGACCGTGATGCGACAGCATAGAAATCTTTTGATCCGTAGCACACTGCTGGCCAGCAGCGTGCTGCTGGCGGCAGCCTCGTACGCCGCGGTAACGCCGGACGAACTCAAGCAACTCGATGGAAACCTGACCCCGATGGGCGCCGAGCGCGCCGCCAGCAAGGACGGGCAGATCCCCGCCTGGGGCGGGAAATGGCTGGGCGCACCGCCCGGAGTGCAGTGGAAGCGGGGAGAGCGCTACCCTGATCCTTACGCCAGCGAAAAGCCGGTCGTGGTGATCACCGCGCAGAACATGGCAAAGTACGCCGATCACTTGAGCGACGGCGAAAAGGCTCTGTTCAAGAAGTATCCGGATACCTTCAGGATGCCGGTATATCCGACCCATCGCGACTTCCGCTACGACGATACGATCTACAAGAACATCCGCACCTACGCGCCCGGCACCCGCATGACGGCCGACGGTAACGGACTGAAGGATGCACCCCCTATCGTCCCCTTCCCGATCCCGAAGAGCGGCCTCGAACTGATGTGGAACCTGCGCTACTCCCCGTCGATGAATACCGAATCCGCCACCTACGACCAGGCAGCCGTATACGGCGACGGCAACATCGCCTGGGGCCGTGTCCGTTATTCGATCCTTTCGCCGCGAAATGGCGCCAACTTCGACCTCAAGAGCGACACCAGGGGCTTTTTCCGTACGGCGACCGACCTGCCCCTGCGCGACCGAGGCATGCTGTCTGTCGGACACGAATTCTATGACAAGGAAGGCTCCGATACCCGCCGCGCGTGGCAATACAACCCCGGTACGCGGCGCGTACGGCAGGCCCCGGAATTTGGCTTCGATCAGCCCTCCGGCGCAGGCGGAATCCGCACGCTCGACGACGACCGCCTGTTTAACGGCTCGGGTGAACGCTACAACTGGAAGATTGTCGGCAAGAAGGAAATCTACGTGCCGTACAACAACTACAAGCTGATGAGCCCGGCCAAGTACCAGGACATCTTAGGCAAAGGCCACCTCAACCCGGACTATATGCGCTATGAAATGCATCGCGTATGGGTCCTGGAAGCCACCCTCAAGGAGGGCTTCCGGCATCAGTACGCCAAGCGGGTGCTTTACCTGGACGAGGACAGCTGGACCGCCCTCGCTGCAGACAATTATGATGCGCGCGGCCAGTTGTGGCGAACCAACCTGGCGGCAACCGTCTATGCCTATGACGCACGAAACCTCTACCCGACCACAACCACATATCATGACTTGATCTCGGGTGCGTATCTCGCCGATCGCCTGACCAACGAGGGGCCTATGCCGGTGCTCAACAACAGCCCCGAGTTCAACGAGACCTACTTTTCGCCCGACGCGGCGCGAGGTGCTGGACACTGACCGCACGCCTTCATTCGCCCCCTTCCCGCCATGGCCAGGGGGCGAATTTCATCGCATTGCCCCCTTAACATCGAGCCTGACCATGGATCCCGAACTGATCGCCGAATTCGGCGATGAACTTCATCGAGCCCTGACAGCCCGCGTGCCAGTCGTCCCCTTGAGCGGACGTGGCCACCCGCTCACGGTGCGCGATGCCTATCACATCCAGCAGCATTTCGTTGCGCAGCGGCTGGCACAAGGCGACCGCGTCAGCGGCAAGAAAATCGGCGTTACCAGTTTGCCCGTGCAGCAGATGCTGGACGTGCACCAGCCCGACTTCGGCATGCTGCTGGCCAGCATGGAATATCCAGACGGCAAGGCCATTCCCGCAAGCACGCTGATCCAGCCACGCGCCGAAGGCGAGATTGCCTTCTTCCTCAAACGAGACCTGCGCGGCCCCGGTGTGACCCGCGCAGATGTGCTGGCCGCCACCGAGGCGGTCTCAGCCTGCTTCGAGATCGTAGATTCACGCATCACCGACTGGCGCATCCGTATTCAGGACACCGTGGCGGACAACGCCTCTTGTGGCGTCTACGTGCTTGGCGAGGAGCGCGTGAGCCCGGCCGGCCTCGACCTTGCCGCCTGCACCATGGCGCTTGAAAAGAACGGCGTTGTTGTCGCTACAGGCCAGGGCAGCGCCGCCCTCGGCCATCCCGCCGAAGCGGTGGCCTGGCTGGCCAACACGCTCGGCGAACTCGGCATTCCACTGCTTGCCGGCGAGACCATTCTTTCCGGCTCCCTTGCGGCGCTGATTCCGGTCGCTGCCGGCGACCGTCTGCGACTGCGCATCGACGGGATCGGCACGTGCAGCACCGAATTCGCCTGAACTCCCTCACACCCTCAATCCAAGCAAAGAGCCCCATGGCAAAAATCAAGTGCGCCCTGATCGGCCCCGGCAATATTGGCACTGATCTGCTTTACAAGCTGCGCCGCAGCACCATCCTGGAACCCGTCTGGATGGTTGGCGTCGACCCGAATTCGGATGGCCTCGCCCGGGCCCGCGAACTGGGCCTGAAGACGACCGACCAGGGCCTCGATGGCCTGCTGCCGCACCTGGCCGCCGACGACATCCGCATCGCTTTCGATGCGACCTCGGCCTACGTGCACCGCGAGCACTCTGACCAGCTCACCGCGCGCGGCGTGCGCGTGATCGACCTGACCCCGGCGGCCATCGGCCCATTCTGCGTGCCGCCGGTCAACCTCGACGAACATCTTGGCAGCAATGCGATGAACGTCAATATGGTCACCTGCGGCGGCCAGGCGACCATTCCCATGGTGTATGCGGTGTCGCGCGTGCAGGCGGTGGCCTATGGCGAGATCGTCGCCACCGTTTCCTCACGCTCGGTCGGGCCCGGCACGCGCCGGAACATCGACGAGTTCACCCGCACCACCGCAGGCGCCATCGAACAGGTGGGCGGCGCGCGGCAGGGCAAGGCCATCATCGTCATCAACCCGGCCGAGCCTCCGCTCATCATGCGCGACACCATCCACTGCCTGACCGAGGACGAGCCGGACGTGGAGGCCATCACGGCGTCGGTCCACGACATGATTGCCGAGGTGCGGCAATACGTGCCCGGCTACACGCTCAAGAACGGCCCTGTCTTCGACGGCAAGCGCGTCTCCATCTTCATGGAAGTCGAGGGCCTGGGCGACTACCTGCCCAAGTACGCCGGCAATCTCGACATCATGACCGCCGCCGCCGCGCGCACCGCCGAGCGCATCGGCGCCGCCATGCTGCGCGGCGCGTTGCCCGCCATGGCCACTACCGCATAAGGAGCCCGATATGAACCAACGCATTACCGTGCATGACATGACCCTGCGCGACGGCATGCACCCGAAGCGCCACCAGATCTCGCTCGATCAGATGAAAACGATCGCCCGCGGGCTGGACGACGCGGGCGTGCCGCTGATCGAGGTGACCCATGGCGACGGCCTGGGCGGTGCCTCGGTCAACTACGGCTTTCCCGCGCATAGCGACGAGGAATACCTGCAAGCCGTGCTGGGCGAACTGAAGCAAGCCAAGGTCTCCGCCCTGCTGCTGCCCGGCATCGGCACCATCGACCACCTGCGCATGGCGCATGAACTGGGCGTGCACACCATCCGCGTAGCCACCCACTGCACCGAGGCCGATGTCTCCGAGCAGCATATCGGCATGGCGCGCAAGCTTGGCATGGACACCGTGGGCTTCCTGATGATGGCGCACATGGCGCCGGCAGCGACGCTGGTGGAACAGGCGCTGCTGATGGAGTCCTATGGCGCGAACTGCCTCTACATCACCGATTCGGCGGGGCATATGCTGCCGCACGACGTCACCGCCAAGCTGACTGCCGTGCGCCAGGCGCTCAAGCCGGAAACCGAGCTGGGCTTCCACGGCCACCACAACCTGGCCATGGGAATTGCCAACTCGCTGGCAGCCGTGGCCTGTGGCGCCACTCGCATCGACGCGGCAGCCGCCGGGCTGGGCGCGGGCGCCGGCAATACGCCGATGGAAGTCTTCGTGGCGGTCTGCGAGCGCATGGGCATCGAGACCGGCGTGGACGTGTTCCGCATCGCCGACGTGGCCGAAGACCTGGTGGTGCCCATCATGGACCAGCCGATCCGCATCGACCGCGATGCGCTCACGCTGGGCTACGCCGGCGTGTACTCGTCCTTCCTGCTGTTCGCCAAGCGCGCCCAGGCCAAGTACGGCATTCCGGCGCGCGAAATCCTGGTCGAACTGGGGCGCCAGCGCCTGGTGGGCGGGCAGGAAGACATGATCGAGGACACCGCCATGACGCTGGCGCGGGAGCGTGGGTTGCTGGCTTGACGGGACGCGGCGGCACCCGCACTTGCCCTCGCCACCTACCGTGGCCAGGGCAGATGCCTGTTTCATCACCCGCCGTCAAAAGAAGGCTCAAGTCTGCCGGTCATCTTGGCTTAGAATATATGACTATAGACATATGACCAGGAGCAGAGATGGAGAAGCAAGTCTCGAAATCGGACTTCAAGGCACATGCGCTGGAGTACTTCCGCCAGGTTGAGGACTCGGGCGAACCGCTGGTGGTGACCAACCACGGCAAGCCGGTTCTCGAGGTCAGGCCATATCGGAGTACTTCGCGTAGCCCGTTGGCAATCCTGCGCGATTCCGTGGTGCGCTACAACGCACCGACCGAGCCGGTGGACGCCGATGATTGGGAGGCGGCGCAGTGATCGTCCTGGACACGCACACGCTAGTCTGGTGGGTGAGTCGCGATCCGCTGCTGAGCAGGAAGGCGAAGGCGAGCATCGAGAAGGAACTGGACGGCGGCCAGATACTCGTCTCATCGATTTCCGCATGGGAAATCGCAGCACTGGTGGCACGCGAGCGCCTTGTTCTATCAATGGATGCGACCAGCTGGTTCGCCACCGTGGGGCAAATTGAAGCCGTACGCGTAGTACCTGTGGATACCGAGATCGCCATCAAATCGGTAGAACTTCCGGGCGTATTCCACAAGGATCCCGCCGACCGCATGATCGTGGCCACCGCGCGCAAGTTCTCCGTGCCGCTGGTGACGAAGGACGAGAAGATCCGCGCCTACCCGCACGTCAAGACAATCTGGTAACGGCTCCCGTAACCGGCCGGACGCTGTGCCGTAGAACAGCGCCGGCCAAATGCAGCAGGCTGCGACTGGCCAGCCCGCCGCAACCGTCAATCCTGGCCCTCAAACACGTGGCCTGCGATTAGGCTGACTAGCCTGAAGCGCTCACCCCTGGTGGCGGCACACGCGCGTACGGTACTACCGTATTCGATCGCCGCCACCGTTGCCTGCCATGTCGGACAAAACCCGATGTGCCGCCTTAACTGTGCAAGCTGGTTGGCGCCGCAAGCCCGCCACAAAGAAACTCGATCAGAATCTCCACGTGGTTCCACAGAAGCTGATCCCGCGGCGGCTTGCCTGGAGATATCGGCGCTTGGGGACGAGCGGATATTTCGGCGAGACTATGGAGCATCGCATGGGAACAGACAATCAGGCGCGACCTGAGCACTTCCATAGGGATTTCGGGCAGGATGCGCTGGAGCATTGCAACCAAGGCGGCGGCGTTGCCCCCAAACGACTGCTCGAATATCTCGGCGATCTTCGGGTTGCGGTCCGTATGGAGGCGCGCCAAAAACTGAACATAGCGTGCACCCGCACTGCCCTCTTCAATGATTTTCCTGGCAAGCGGGATAACAAGTATTTCCACAACGCCGCGCAGCGTGACCTGCGGCTGCGCCTGAAGTGAAGCGTACATTTCACGGCGTTGTGCCATCAACGGCATCATATGGCGTTCCAGCAGCGCGTCCACCACCTTATCCAGTCCGCCGAAGTGATAGTGGAGAATACCGGCGCTAACGCCAGCCGCTGCGTTGATGCTGCGGGCCGACACGCCGTCCACGCCATACCTGGCCATCAGCTCTTCGGCCGCCAGCAGAATGCGTTCCCGGGCCTCGCCTTTTACAGTAGGAGATGTCATCGATTACAAGTAGTACGGGATGCCGCCTGCCCCGCTGGGGGCGATTGGCCAATGACGCCAATACCCCCAGCGAAACAGCGCGGCAGGGCACGACTCAATGAATGTGGCGCCCGATTATACGTTCAGCACTACTGCCGACTCACATACGCTGCGATGAGATGTTGCCGCCATCCACCACGATCTCCGCCGCAGTGATGTAGCTCGCCTCGTCCGACAACAGGAAGCGCGCAACGCGGCCGATCTCCTCCGGCTGTCCCAGTCGGCTGAGGAGAATGCGGCGCTCGAAGGTTCCTGCCGGCAAACTGTCCACGGCGGGTTGGAGCATTGGCGTCAAGATCTGGCCCGGGGAAATCGCGTTGATGCGGATGTTATCGCGCCCAAGGCCGTCCGCCAGCGACCGGATCAGTGACAACATGCCGCCTTTCGCCGCACTGTAGATGGGGTTGATGTGATTGCCCAAGGTGGCGTTGATTGACGCGATGCCGACCACCGCAGACCCCGGATTGGCACGCAGATCCGGCAACAACGCCTGCACCAGCAGTGCAAATGCGCGGAGGTGAACATGGATGCCAGCATCCCATTTTTCCGGAGTGATGCCTTCGAGCGACCCGGTATCGACCGTGCCCGCCGCGTGCAGCAAGCCACCGATCCGGGGCAATACCGCGCGGGTTGCGTTCAGCGCAACCCGCAGCGCGCTGGGATCGCACAGGTCGACGCCAACACCAACCGCCGCAACGCCAAATTCCTTGGCAATCTCCGACGCTCGGTTCTGTGCCTTTTCTGCCTGAATGTCCCACAGCGCGACGTCGCGGCCTACGGCGGCTAATGCGCGGGCCGAGGCAAGCCCAAGCCCTGACGCTCCACCGGTGACGATCACGGCTGTGTTGGGTGACGCGAGTAACGATTCCATTGGGGGTCTCCTGTCAAGATGGTTTGAGTGATCGAATGAGTCTGGCAACAGAGACTTTTGAGTCAAAGGCGCCAAGCAGCGTGCAATCGGCGACCGTAGCCGGCGAAATTTTGTCTTGACGACGGTCCACGGCGCTTGCTAAATTCCATTCGAACATTTGATTCAATCGAATGCTCAGAAATTTTGGCACACGCCCACGCGAAAGCGCAATAGGCATCGACGAGAACGAAAAAAACAGGAGACGCGGGAAATCATCATGAACAGACTACGCAAGCGTTTGGCCACGGCGTTGTGCCTGGCCCTAAGTTGTGCCGCGACCGGTTTTGGCTGGGCTGCCAGCAACGAGGTGCAGCCTGGCGATACCCCGCCAGTCGTGCCGTTGCTGCACGCGCCGGCCGGTGCGCCAAATGTGGTAGTGGTCTTGCTTGACGACGTAGGCTTCGGTGCGGCCTCCACCTTTGGCGGACCGGCCAAGACGCCGGCGATGGATGGCCTGGCCCGTGAGGGCTTGAGCTATAACCGATTTCATACCACTGCGGTGTGCTCGCCGACACGCGCCTCGCTACTCACAGGCCGCAATCCCCACGCAGCCGGTGTCGGCGCAGTGCTGAACTCGCCAAGCAGTTATCCGGGTTATCGTGGGGTTCTGCAAAAGGACTCCGCAACCATCGCCGAACTGTTGCGTCAACAGGGCTACAGCACTGCGGCCTTTGGCAAATGGCATTTGACACCCGATTGGGAAGCATCACAGGTCGGTCCCTTTGACCGCTGGCCGACCGGCCAGGGATTCGAAAAATTCTATGGATTTATCGGCGCCGAAACCGATCAGTTCAATCCTTCGCTATACGATGGCACCACGCCAGTCCTAAGGACAGCCTCGAAGGACTACACCCTGAACGAAGACCTGTCGACACGCGCCATCAACTGGATGCATGCGCAACACTCGATCGCACCCGACAAGCCGTTCTTCGTCTACTTCGCCCCAGGTGGCACCCATGCTCCGCTCCAGGCACCCAGGGCATGGATCGAGAAATACCGTGGCAAGTTTGACAAGGGCTGGGACGATATGCGGCTGGAGATTCTGGCCCGGCAAAAGTCCCTTGGCGTCGTACCGCAGGATACAAAGCTGACTCCGCGGCCGGATGAACTCCCCGCCTGGGAAAGCCTCAGCACAGACCAGAAGCGGGTCGCCGCACGGTTAATGGAAGTCTACGCAGGGTACCTCGCACATACCGATGCACAGATTGGCCGCCTGGTGCAAGCATTGAAGGAGAGCGGCCAGTTTGACAACACGCTGTTTATCTACGTGATGGGGGACAACGGGGGAAGCCTTGAAGGCGGCATCCACGGCGGGGATAGCTACATGGGAAGATTGCAAGGCATGCCTGAGACACCGGCTGCCGATCTGGTGAAGCGCCTCGACAGCCTGGGCGGCCCGGACAGCTATGTGCAGTATCCAGCCGGTTGGGCTTGGGCCATGAGTTCTCCCCTGCCATGGGCCAAGACGGTTGCTTCGCACCTGGGCGGAATTCGTAACGGTATGGTGGTTTCCTGGCCTGCACGAATCCGGGATCATGGTGGTCTGCGCAGCCAGTTCTCTCATGTGAACGATCTGGCGCCAACCATTCTTGAGGCGGCGGGACTGAAGGCCCCGGCAGATGTCAATGGCGTCAAGCAACGTCCAATGGACGGCACGAGCCTGCTCTATAGCTTCGCCGATAAAAATGCGCCGGAGAAGCACACTACGCAGTACTTCGAAGTATTCGGCAACCGCTCGATCTATCACGATGGCTGGTTGGCTTCGGCCCGGCACAAGGACCGAGACCCGTGGGCGAGCACATGCCAGGGCAAACGGCTCGCCGACGACACCTGGAGTCTCTTCAACCTGAACGAGGACTTCAGCCAGTCCACCGATCTGGCGGCCAGATTGCCGGAGAAACTCAAGGAGATGCAGGCGTTGTTTCTGGCAGAGGCAGCAAAGAATCAAGTACTACCGTTGCAGGATACGGCCTGCTCCCGCACGCCTCTGCCCAACTTGACTGGTAAGCGCACGGAGTTCAGCTACTTCGCGGGAGCGGTGGGCATCCCTGAAGCTGAAGCGCCAGCGATCAAGAACCGCTCGTACAGCATTGTGGCCACGGTGGATATTCCCAATGGCGGCGCCCATGGTGTCATTGCCACCATGGGTGGCACTACCGCGGGCTGGTCCCTTTACCTTAACGATGAGGGCAAGCCGGTCTACGTGCAAAAAGTGTTCGATGTGGCGCGCATGGAGATTATGGGTAGCAAGCCGCTGCAACCGGGGAGGAACGTGGTGCAGTTCGACTTCGCTTACGAGGGAACAGGTTATGCCAAGGGCGGCACCGGCACGCTTCTGGTGAACGGCACGGCGGTAGGCAGTGGCCATCTGCCGGTCACCACGCCAGGCTTCTTCTCTCCTGACGAGACCTTTGACGTTGGCATGGATACCGGCTCGCCAGCCGGACGTTACACCGTCGGTTATCCGTTTAACGGCGCCATCGAACGAGTGGATATCCGCCTGCGCTGAGCCCCCTCCACCCGGGTCTCGCCGACCCCGTCATGGGTAAGGCGAGGCCCGCCAGCAATAGATGGCAGACCTCTATGCCTTGACCTTCGACGATATCGTGGGCTTCCTGGCACTATTGGGAAAGTAATTGATCCTTTCGGAAAAACCTCACCTACAGGCCGATTATCATTTCTCCTGCCAAACATCGGGGATTTCCGAATCCATTCGGCGGTATTTCCGTGAGGCAATACCGCAGATGTTCTCACCCGGTCGAGCAGCCCTCGCTCGGCGCTGCGGCACTCTTCGAGGATACGGCAATGCCACAGGACGGCATCGAGCCGGTACGTCGGATGTGTAAGTGGATTGTGGCTGGCGGACGAGCAAGGCATAGAGAAGATCGAACGGTTGAATGATGTGGTACACCTGCTCTCTCCCCACACAACCTATTGGTACATCAACCTGTAATGGTGGTGCGGTAAAAAACTAGTCTCCCGCTCCCCAATTAGAGGTTCTCTTGTCTACACGCCGCAAATTTCTTCTTTCCACTTCGACCGCAGTAACGCTCCCGCTGCTGACAACAGCTCTGAGTGCTTGTGGTGGCAGTGACGCCGCTGTCACAGATGTTCCGACAATGTCCGACGCTGAACTCAAGAGGCAGATGATTGGAAAGCTGACGACGGAACTGACCGATGCGTCGATCGCCAATGTCATTCAGCCTTACCTGATGGACATCGGCTTCACCTGGGATCTACCAACAATTCCGGCGGCACAGGTCGATCGAATTGTTGCCTACAGCTTTGGAAACAGGCCCAACGCTGCCAGTGGAAACACCTCCAGTAATGGCGCCAACCAAGCCGCACTGCCTGATCCTGGCCCTATCAATGAGTCACTCGCAGATGCGGTGTACAAGATCTACCAGATGAAGCCGGTTAAGGTATACGCGCAATGGGAAATTGCACGGTTTCTGACATCAAAATACCAACTGCCTGACCTCCATTCGGTCGAGCCCGTTATCGCGGCGGATGGCTCTATTACCTACCTGAGTACCGATGGCGTGGCAGCCGCGATTGTCGCGCTTGAGGGTACAGCGACAGCAATGGGTAAAGTGGCCGTCGTTGGTCACCGGGATCATGCGAAGCGATGCATACAGACGTCCAAAGCGCGCGGCATGGACGCTTACGCGGCGCAGGAAGTCGCCCTGCCGTTGAATTATGACCCACAGTCAGGGCAGGCCTGGACTCGGCGCCGCGATCTCTACCTGGTGCACGACATGTATGCGCAATTTACGATTCTTCGCACGAGTCTGATTGCCGCGAACTATCCCAACGGATAGTGTTCGTAGGCAGATTGGCATCGCCATAGTGACCAGGCGTTCGTCGCGTCGCGGACCTGAACGACGAGGCACGGCTAATGCTGTCGATGTGATCACGGACGGAGGCCGGTTTGCCTAAATACGCCCGGCACCAAAGGAAGGCGCTCCGCTTTTTGTCGAGATGGAGCGCTAGAGATAGCCACATTGATCTGTCGCCGGATTCTTACTGGGGTGACTTGATCACCGGCGACGAAGTTACCTTGAGCGGCTGGGATGCCCCTTGCGAATGCGGGCGCAGCGGGCCCTACTTGCACGCTACCATCCAGCGCTACAGCGAAAAGCAAGGCGGGGATAAGCTGTGCCACCCGCTAACTCGACCTCGACTGACTTTTCCGACAACCGGCCGGGCCGCCCCCCCCCAATTTGGATGCCGGCCCGGCGACCGTGCGGATCAGAACTCCAGCGGCCTTTGCACAGCGTCGACGCCACCGTCGATGAACACGACATTGCCGTGTAGATATGCCGCCTCGGGTCGGCACAGGAACGCGATCAGCGCGGCCACCTCATCGGGCTGCGCGCGCCGCCCAAGGGGAGGCAGAAAGTCGCGGATGGCATCGCCATAGCGCGGATCCCGCAGGCCAGCCTGCAGCATAGGCGTTTCCACCGCGCCAGGCGCAATCACATTCAGGCGCACCCCGGCCCGCCCCCAGCTGGCGGCGCGTTGCCGTGCCGCTGCCGCGACGGCGTTCTTCGCGCTCGCATACGCCAGATAGCCCGCCTGGGCGGCCTGCTCACCACCCGCCTCCTGCGCCGCGCGCACCAGGGCGTGCACGCCGTCCTCATCGCCCGCCAGGTAGGCGTCGCGCAGCGGGCTGCCCGCCCAGGACTGCAGCGTGGCCGAATTGGACGACACCACCACGGCGCACGGCGCCTTGCCCTGCCGCAATGCCGCGAACAAGCCGTCCAGCATGGCTACCACGCCGAAGTAGTTGACCGAGGCGACCAGCGTCGCAGGATCGACATGCGGGCCCAGACCAGCGCAACAGATCAGCCTGTCGATCCTGCCGCCGGACTGCGACAGCGCGCCATCGATAGCGGCCTCGCGTCCGTGCCGGGTGGAGAGGTCGGCTTGGATCTCGGCATCGCGCAGGTCGATGCCGATGACCCTGTCTCCGTCCGCCAGCAGGCGCCGGCGTACGGCCGCGCCCATGCCGGAGGCCGAGCCAGTGATGATGGTAGTTGTCATGGTATTCGGTTTCGTGAGTGAAAAAGAGGAAAAAAGAAAAAGGCGAAATCAACGCTGTCTCCCGAGCGCTTTTTGGCCTCTTGCTTGATACTAGTCACCGGCCCGGCGAGCCGCTTCGTCTGGGCAGACTAAGGGGAATCCCGCAACACCCAGCCGGGGCACCGCTCTAAAGCCGGGAGTCATATTTGCGAGATTTCCTTCGCCGCTCTCGCCGCACCGCGCATAGCACCTTCGATATAGCCGATGCCGGTGCAATCGCCGACTTCATGGACCTTGAAGCCTTCGCTCTCCAACTGCCTGGCAAGCGTCAAGTCACCTGCCGCACCTTTAGCCACGATGACAGTATTCGCATTGACCGCCTGCGCATTGCCTGCCTGGTCGGTGAAGCAAACCCTGTCAGGTTCGATCCGGATGTCCGAGGCACCCGGAAAGAGACCAAGGCCGTGCTCTTTAAGCTCCGCAAGCAGCCGCATCCGGCGGACTATCGTCAGTCCCGCGCCGAACCGCGGCGCCTCATCGACGACTGTCACCAATCGTCCGCGCTCGGACAGGAACTCGGCCAGTTCGAGACCGACCAGTTCGCCACCGATGATCACGACGTGCTTGCCCAACGGCATCCATTGCCGGGTCGCCTGGCGAACGAAATCGAGATTCGAGGTCAGGCCGCTCGCCGCACCGATCCTTGATGCCATGCGTGTCGCCCACCCGACCTTGCGCGCCAGTTCCTGTGAGCCTTCACCAAGCATCAGGCGGCGCATGTCGTCCCCGCTCATGACGTGCGGCAGGTCGTTTCCTGGTATCGGCGGCAATCCGCGCACCGCACCGGTTGCAACGACAACGACGTCCGGGGATAGCGTGCGCAGCAGCTCAGGCGTCGCTTGTGTGCGCAGGCGCACGTCGATTCGTGACGATTCAACCTGGCGCCGGAGCCAGTCGAGCAGTGGCTCGTTGGCCTCATAGGCGAGCGCGGCAATACGCAACGTGCCGCCCAGCTGGTTGGCCTGCTCCAGCAGCGTCACTTGATGCCCGTCCAACCGTAGCCGCCGCGCCGACTCCATGCCAGCAGGGCCTGCGCCGATAACCACGACCCGCTTGCCTCCCTTCGGCGATTGACGATGCAAATACTCGAAACCGATTTCGGGGTTGACCGCGCAGCGCAGCGGTTTGCCAACGTAGATCGCACTAATGCACGTGTAGCAGTAGATGCAGGGCAGTACGTCATCGGGCCGCCCTTCGGTGAGCTTTCGCGGCAGATGCGGGTCGGCTAGCAACTTTCTCCCCATTGAGACGAAATCGATCGAGCCATCGGCGATCCTTTCGTCGCCCAGCGCGGGCTCGATCCGGCCCGACGCGATGACCGGAATGCTGACCGCTGCCTTGATCCGCGCCGCAAACGGAAGATTGATCCCGGGCTCATGCGGGGTATGCGATGCCGAATGCAACTTCGGCTTGCCCGCGTCGTGATAGGCGCTCACGGTGATCGCGTTGGCCCCCTCCTCCTCGACGATCCGCGCGGTGCGCACCGCCTCGTCAATCGTGATGCCGCCTGGAATGCCTTCCTCGCGCGAGTCGAGTTTGCACCACACAGGAAAATCGGGACCAACCGCCGTACGCACGGCCCGAATCACCTCGACCAGGAGACGGACGCGATTTTCCAGCGGGCCTCCATATTCATCGGTACGCCGGTTCGTCGTGGGCGAGATGAACGACGACAGGAGATAGCCATGCCCGCCATGGATCTCGACGCCGTCAAAGCCGGCCCGCCGCGCCCGGCTCGCGGCCGCGGCAAATTGCGCGATCAGCGTGTCGATGTCGGCCTTCGTCATGACCTGAATCGTCACACTGGTGATGCGGCCGAACGGCGCCTCGGCCAACTCTTCGAGCAAGAACGCCTCGGTGAAATCGCCAGTGGGAGGTTCAGGCAGGGAGGGCGCCCACACCGGCCGCCCCGCAAGCATATCCTCCACGCCGATCAACCCGCCATGGTGCAACTGCGCGGCGATCTTTGCGCCGTGCGCGTGGACGGCTTCGGTCAGAGCGGTCAGGCCGGGAAGAAAGCGATCGTCCGAAATGGCGATCTGGTTCACCTGATTGGCACCGGTCGGCCAAGCCACGCCGGCGACGCCGGTGATGATCAGCCCCGCCCCCCCTTTGGCCTGCGATTCGTGATAGCGCACGATGCGCTCACCGCATTGGCCATCTGGCTCCGCAAGGCTCGCACCCATCGCGGTGACGACGATGCGGTTGCGTAGTGTCATCGTGCCGATTCGGCCAGGCGCCAACAGGTGGCGATACGATGTGCGACTCATTGACTGGCTCCTGTAATTGCGTCTTGATAGACATACCAGCACCAGCGCCACGGGAGCGCAAGGCGTGCCGTTTATCGCTCCGCATCGGTCATCCGATCGGCGCCAGTTGCGCACCGACAAGCGGGCAGAGGGGGGAAGCGTCTTTCGTTCACATGTGAATCTGTCATGCGGGCGGAATGCCGCACAAAGTCACGCAGTCCTACCAGGCCGGACGCCGCGGAGAATCCGCATCTGCCGGCGAATCGCACCCTCGTCCGCAGGAACCAGGCTATAGGCAAGCCCGATGCGGCTAGCCAGCGCAATGATGTCGTCCAGCGAGGCTGGCGTCGCGCCTGACTTCTCTACGTAATCGCGGTAGCGGTCAGCCAGCACCTTGTGCCACATGGGCTTGATGTTCTCGAGGATGTAGGGAAACACCTCCGCCGTAACGCTTCTGGCCAGGTAGTCCTGACGAAGCCCGGCGAGGCGTTGCCGGTACTTCACGGCAAAACACACGCACTCTTCGAGATACCCCTCGAAATCCCCCTCGTAGCCCGACAAGCTACGCTGCATCTCCTCGAAAAAGACGCCGTTTTCCGCGTCAATCGCGGCTTGGATCAGATCATTCCGGGTGCTGTAGTAGCGGTAAAGGGTTCTGCGTGAAATGTTGGCGCGCTTGGCCACATCATCCACGGTGAAACCCTCGATACCCATCTCGGCCATGCAGTCGAGCGTGGACCTCAGAATCAGGACGCGCCCTTGCTCGGGACTGTCTATTCGGCTGGCGTCTCCCCAGCGAAGTTGTCTATTCATTCGGAACCTTGCCTCTTGCGGAGTGATGCGCTCTTGATCGCAGTGTGATCCCGGCATTGCCGTAGCGCCTTCACCCAGTATTGCACAAAGAATATTTTTTGTGCCATTGTTTTGACTCATTTCTGTATTTATGTGCCATAGTGGCCGCACCCGATGCGCTTTGCCGCGCTCGGAAACGGGCAACTTGTTGACCTCTGAACCGGCGTACTTCGGCCCGCCTAACCACTGACTGGTACAGGTCACCTGGAAAACACTTAACGTTGAAGGCAAGCCAATGAACAACAGCAATCCGGCCGTGAATTGGGATACAACGTACGACGTGGTGGTCGCCGGTTCCGGGGCAGGCGCGATGACGGCCGCGCTGCGCGCACACGATCTCGGTCTGACCGTGCTCCTCATCGAGAAAAGCCCGCACTATGGGGGCACGACGGCTATTTCCGGCGGCGGAATCTGGATCCCTTGCAATGATCAGATCCAATCTCTCGGCGGCAACGACTCCTATGAGGAAGCGGTGGCGTATCTCCGGGATGTCATAGGGGAAGATTTCGATCTGAGCAGAATCAATGCCTATCTCAAAAACGGGCCGGAGATGGTCCACTATCTCGCCACGCAGGCGCAGACGCATTTCCACGCGGTGCCCCGTTATCCCGACTACTATCCGGACCGCACGGGAGGAAAGCCGGGCTACCGCACCATGGAGCCAGCGGCATTCGACGCGCGCCGGCTCGGCGATGCATTTGACGAACTCCGCGCCCCATCGCCCGCCACCCTGGTCGGCGGGCGCATAGCGCTGACGCAGATCGAAGCCCACACCATCGTAGCGAAGGAGTCCGGCTGGCTCGGCCTGTTGGCACGCCTCGCGTTCCGGTACGCAACGGATTTGCGCTGGCGCTGCCGAACGCCCAGGGACCGCCGGCTGACGCTTGGCAACGCCTTGGTCGCAAGCCTGCGTGCGGCACTCGCACATCGGTCCATACCACTGTGGCTCAACACCCCGATGCGCACGCTCCACGCGCACGATGCCCGCGTGATCGGCGTGGCGGTGGAGCGGCAGGGACGCGAGTACAACGTACGCGCGCGATGCGCGGTGGTGCTCGCCTGTGGAGGTTTCGAATCCAGCCAGGAAATGCGCGACCAATACCTGCCGAAGCCCACGCAAGCCGAATGGACAGCCGCCCCGCCCATCAATACCGGAGATGGAATTCGGGCCGGTCTCAAGCTCGGCGCGAACGTTTCGCTGATGGGATACACATGGGGTGTGCCGACGGTACGGGTTCCCGGGGAGGAAAAACAACGCGGGCTTTTCGTGGAGCGCTCATTGCCGCGATGCGTGCTGGTCAATCGGCTCGGTCGACGCTTCGTCAACGAAGCAGCGCCGTACCCGGACATCATCCACGCCATGTATGCCGACCATGCGCAAACAAATGCGAATGTGCCGGCATGGCTCGTGTTCGACGCGGAGTATAGAAAACGCTATCCCTGCGGCGTGCTGCTTCCCGGCAGCATACAGCCTGACTCCCGGATTCCGCATGGCTGGCTGGACCATGTCATCTATCGCGCCGGAACGCTGGCCGAACTGGCCACAAAAATCGGCGTCGATCCACGCGGCCTTGCCACGACTGTCGCGCAAATGAACGCCTATGCGTCGGATGGTACCGACCTCGAATTCGGCAAGGGAAGCAATATCTTCGACCGCTACTATGGCGACATCTCCTCCAAGCCGAACCCGTGCCTGGGCCCGATCGACCGCGCCCCTTTCTACGCGCTGCGGATCGATCCCGGCGAGATCGGCACCAAGGGCGGATTGAGCACTGACGCCTGCGCCCGCGTCCTCCGTCCCGATGGCAGCGTCATCGAGGGATGCTATGCGATCGGCAATACCTCGGCCGCGGTCATGGGAAAAACCTATCCCGGACCAGGTTCGACTATCGGGCCGGCGATGACCTTTGGCTACATCGCCGCGAATCAGATCGCGGCAGAGAAAATCGGCGGAGGCAATCCCCGCCCATCAGTAGATTGAGACGGGCTGGAAACCGTGAAGTCCGACGTTGCCCAGAGCTTAACGACCAGAGGGAAGCTGGAACGTTTACCCCCGCGGGATCTATACGCAATCCGGGCTAACCCTCCTCTTGCTGCCACAAAAACACTTCCGAGCCGCGGTTGGCTGAACGGCTTTGCAGAGCCCCCTTAAAGCTACCCATGACGCACATATGTGCATAGTCCGATTGGACGATGTTGACTCCAGATCCCGCAAATATGCTTCGATCAAGAGACCGGCCCTAACGGTACAACAGGAGTCGGCACCTGCCCATGGTGGGCGGTAGCAAGAGGAGACAGCAATGAGAGCATGGTTGCGGGCGGGTAGTCTGTTTGGGGCCGGTGCGGCCGTGGCCCTGGGTCTTGCGTTTGCTGAGGGCCTGCCGTCTGCCCGGCCTGGTTTTGATCCGGAGAGCGCGATCAGACGCGACGCACACCTGGCCGGCGAAGAAACCAATGGCGCGGCTATCATGCAGGCGTCTTGCGACGACACCTGCCGGCAGAGCATTGGGGTTGCCGCGGTTGCCCTCCTGAATCACCGCAGCGTCCCATAGTGTACGTTCCATGCCGACGGGCCTGGTCAGATCCGTGCCGCAATGCCGGCAAGATGCTGCGCCCAGATGTCCCCGCCACCTTCACATTGGCGTTGTTGGCCACAGCAAGCCGCCGGGCGGCACGCCCGCGTGAGCGCATCGTGCATTCCGCCGATTGAATGGCTCCGCCGAACAACCTCAATTCGTCAGCCTCACCTCACAATCACAGCCATACTTATCCACGGAGTTACCCAATGAGAGCATTGCTCTTCGCGTCGACCGCGGTTGCGCTTGCCACAGCAAGCCTTACGTGCGCGCAAGCCGCCCAGCAAGAGAACGCCACCTTCCCGGGCCGCAACCCGTGGCTGACCGACAGCGTCTATCCCATTTCGCACGACAATCCGGCCGCGACCGATTCCGTCCCGCATGCCGGCCCAACCAAGGGCCGCAGGCTGTCGACAGACGATGTGAAGTCCGTTCCAACCGTCTTTACCTCGAATCCCACAGTGAAGAAGATCGGCGACAAGACGATCATCTTCGCTGCCGGCGTCGAGGGCATCAGCAAGATCGACGCGACTGGTGAGGCCTATGACCTGGTCTCACTCCTGCCCTACCCTGGAATGGAGAAACTGGCCACGAATGCCAATCGCGAGAAGATCCGGGCGGCACTGGAGGAAGTCGATGCCGCTCGGCGCGCGAATGATGACGCCAAGCTGCTGGCACTGTCGGGGAAGATGGAGGAACTGGGCTTCAAGCGCCAGTCGCTGGCCAACGGCGCCTACAACATGATTGACAAGGATGGCGTTCACTATGCGGCCTTTGGTGGCCTGAAGATCCTCAAGTCCACCGACGACAATGATCCGAAGAAGCCACTGCGCGTCGTCAAATTCCGGGACTTCTCGGAGGCATTGCCTGAGGACATGCGCAAATCAGCCATCATCGGCATGGGCATGACCTACGCCGGCGATGTCGTTGCCGCGGCGCATGGCGCAGTGCTCCTGCTGGACCGCGACCTCAATCTCAAGAGCACGCTGCTGCTGCCGGGCGAGGCGATCGAAAACAGCATCTGCATTGACGAGAATAGCGGCATCTATGTGGTCACCTCCAAGCGCATGCTCAAGATCGTCTGGACCGGCAACAAGTTGTCCTATGATGAAGCCGATGGTGGCTGGCAGTCCGACTACAACACCATGAGCAGGGCGCAGGCCATCGCTGCCGGCGCTCTGACGACTTCTGGCGGATCCGGCACCACGCCGACGCTGATGGGCTTCGGCAACGACCCAGACAAGCTGGTTGTGATTGCCGACGGTGATGAAAAGGGAGCCAACCTCGTGGCCTTCTGGCGCGACCGGATTCCGCCCGGATTCAAGCAGAAGCCGGGCACCAAGTCCGCACGCATCGCTGATCAGATTCCGCTGGAGATATCCAAGGCCACGGTCGAGCCGTCACCGGAGGTGCTGGGCTATGGCGTCGCCCTGCTGAATAACTCCTACCCGAAGCCCGCGCCCGATATATGGGGCAACGCGATAACGCCCGGCCTGACCCGGCCCGCCCCGCGTGGGGTGGTCAAGTTCAACTGGAACACTCGGACGAAGTCATTCGAGAAGGCCTGGGTGAACAAGGAGATCGACAACACGGATGTGATGGTCCCTGTCATTTCCGCCAAGAGCAACATGATCTACCTCGCCAACAAGGAAAACGGCAACTACGAGTACGTAGGCCTTGACTGGGATACCGGCGCCATCAAGGCCCGCTGGCCGTTCCCGGACGACAGCCGCAAATGGAACGCCTGGGGCGGCATTACCGCATTGCTCGAGGATGGGGATCTGCTGATCGGCGGCATCTTCTCCACGAAGCGGGTGAACGTTGGCGACGGGAAGTAGCGGCGCACGCCTGATGGCACGCAGGGCGCAGACATTGCGGGAGCGTCGCCTGGCGACACCTTCGGCCGGGAAAGGGCTATTATTCCAACGGCAATGCACGCACTGTTTTTGCCGAGGCAAGTACTGTAGAGAGGTTCCCCGATAAGCTGACAAGGAGAGCGGCGACATGGAAATGAGACACTTTGCAGCCACCGTCGCCGTCCTGGCCGCGGGTAGTGCCTATGCCCAGTCAAGCGTGACACTGTATGGCCTGATTGACGTGGGCATCGAATACCAAAACCACCAGCCCGGCGGCAACCATGACGTGACGCGCCTGACCTCCGGCAACCTGGCCGGCAGCCGTTGGGGCCTGCGCGGCGTGGAAGACCTGGGAGGTGGCCTGAAGGGAGTCTTCGTGCTGGAAAACGGCTTCACGGTGGACGACGGCAAGTCATCCTTCTCAGGCCGTCTGTTTGGTCGCCAGGCCTATGTCGGCCTGCAGAACAAATGGAACGCCCTGACCCTGGGCCGGCATCAGACCCCGTTCCATGATTTCAACGTTGACTTCGACCCGATGGCCGTCAGCACCAACTACTCGATCCTGGGGCAGGACGCCGCTTTCGGCAGCCGTGCCGATAACTCGGTCAAGTACGTCGGCACCTTCAGTGGCCTGTCCGCCAGGGCCCTGTACAGCTTTGGCGCGAACACCGGCGCCGGCGCCTCTGGTGAGGTCCCTGGCAGCCCGAAGATCGGGCGCGAGTACAGTGCCAGCCTGACCTACGCTGCGGGTCCGTTCGCTGTCGGCGCCATCTACGACTCGACCAATCCCGGCGCGGCTGCGACCGGTGCCCTGACGGATGCCGAAATCCGCCGCGCCGGCCTGGCCGGTTCGTACGCCATCGGCCCCGTCAAGGCCTACGCTGGCTATCGTTGGGCCAAGGCGCTCGGTGGCGCCACGCTGCCGGGCAACCTCGGCCCTAACAACGTCTCGAATTTGTACTGGCTGGGTCTGCGCTATCTGCTGACCCCGGCATTGTCCCTGACAGGCGTTGCCTACTTCCAGGACTTCCGGGGCACCAATGCGGATCCGTGGAGCTTCGTGGCATCGGCTGACTACGCTCTGTCCAAGCGTACCGATGCTTACTTGAACCTCGGTTACACCAAGAACAAGGATGGTTCGAATCTGGGTCTGACCGCAGGTGGCACCGGCTCCGTCCAGGGCAGCGGCTTCGGCACGGTTGCCGGCTCGGAAAACCAGTTCGGTGCGGTGCTTGGCATCCGTCACAAGTTCTAGCAGGCTGTCCCCTAGAAATCCGCTGCCACCTCCGGATCGGAGACGGCAGCGCCCTCTTCCTCCTACGCTTCAAATACATGATGCAGTTTTGGCGCATCAATTCCCGCTATATTCATCTCGATCACCTTGCGCCCGACACTGGCTGGCCGTACCTCCTCGGCGTCTATATAGAACTGGCTATACCAGTCCCGCATCTGGTAGATGGGCCCATCTCCCTCGCACAAAAGCGGATTGTCGGTGCGGATCTTGGAATCCCAGATGGCCACATCCTCGTAGAAGGCATTGCGCGCCTGCTCCACGTAGGCTTGCGCAATCGCCTCATTCTGCTCGTCGGAAAGGCCGGGGACCTTCTTTACCAGGACACCATAGCGCAGCTCGAAGCTGTTCATGTCGATGGGCACATGGCAGTTGAGCAGAATCGAATGGATCGGCTGACCGTCCATCTGGCCACGCATTTCCGTAATGTGGTACGCCGGGCCGAAATAGGTGGATAACGCGGTCAGGCAATCTCCGGCGGAGAGTCGGGCGCTGCGGCCGACCAGCACTTGCGTGGCCTTGTGGCCCTCGAACAGATTGGCGAAGTAGTCGATCGGCGCACCGTGCACGGTGTCGAAGTGAGCCATATCGGAGATATTGTCGACCAATTCCCGGCAGTTCGTTTGAATCACCATCTTGTCGATTGCCCACGCGGACCATTGCTCCGAGTAGCATGCCTCGATGCGCGGGATCGCCACCTCGGGTGGAGGTGCGTTGCCCTGGGGATCGTGCCAGATGAAGAGCAGATTGTTCTGCTCGCATGTATCCCAGCTGCCGATGCGCGCCTTCGGCGGCACTCGCTTGCAGTAAGGGATCGACTTGCAAGCGCCATCGCCGCCCCACTGCCAACCATGGAAGGGGCACACCAGCTGGTCGCCTTGCACGGTACCGGTACTAAGGTCCGCGCCCATATGCGGGCAATAGCTATCAATGATGCGAATGGTGCCGGCGGAATCGGCAAAGGCGGCAAGGCGGCGGCCGAAGATGTTCAGTGTGTGCGGCTTCCCGTCGCGGTAGTCCGCGACCGGCCCAAGGCAATGCCAGCCGCGCGCATACCGCGATTCCAGCGGCCGGGATTCAATTTTGTAGCCAGGTGCAGGCATGTCTCCTCCTTTTGATTTAGCACGTTCCACAGTACATAGCCCAGGGCCATGCCTCATCGTCTCTTCAGACTAGACAGCGAAAGATGCACGCGGTGGGCGTAGCCGATCAAAGCGAGCCCGGAGATGGCACACATAAATGCTTCGGTAGTCCGGGAAGACGATGCCAGGCAGTTGTATCATCGCGATCATCGGATAGTCGGCGGCTCCTCCTCTATCGCCCAACGTGGACGACATCGATGAGCCAGGCCAGGAATCAACCCACTAAATTCATCGCACGCCCAGACAGACCGCGGGACGCTGCGACAAAAAAGGATTAGGAAATACCATGAAACGCCGAGCGCTTATCTCGGGATTACTGGCAACCGGAGTTGCCGGCGCGGCTGGACTGCTGAGCGCGAAATACTTCAGGGGTTCTTCCAAGACAGGCCAGTTCAAGGGGCCCGCGATCGGCGATGGGGTGACAGGCCCCAAAGGCATGGTCTGGGTCCCTGGGGGGACATTCTTGATGGGCAGTTCATCCAAGCGGGCCCTTCCCAGCGAAGGACCGGCCCACCGCGTGCAAGTCAGCGGGTTCTGGATGGACAGTTTCGATGTGACAAACGCCGATTTCAGACGCTTCACCGAAGCCACTCGGTACGTCACGACAGCTGAGCAGAAACCAAAGTGGGAAGACATACGCCCGCAACTGCCGCCCGGCACGCCAGAGCCCGATCCCGGGACGCTTGTCCCCGGCAGCATGGTGTTTGTCGGCACGAACGAACCCGTCGACCTGGGCGATTGGTCGCGCTGGTGGAGGTATGTGCCTGGGGCAAATTGGCAGCATCCGCTCGGCCCCCATAGCAATCTGGCCGATAGGGAGAATCATCCTGTGGTGCAGGTGTCGTACGTTGACGCGCTGAACTACGCCCGTTGGGCTGGAAGGCGCCTGCCGACCGAAGTGCAGTGGGAATTCGCCGCGCGTGGCGGCCTCGAACAAGCGGACTACGCCTGGGGAGACGAGCTCACTCCCGATGGCAAGAAGATGGCCAATACGTGGGACGACCGGGGGCGTCAGTTTCCGGTTGTCAGCCGCAATGAAAAGGTCCAGGTCGGCACATTGCCCGTTGGCAATTTCGCGCCGAACGGCTATGGCATCTACGATATGGCCGGCAATGTCTGGCAATGGACGGCTGACTGGTATCGCTCCGACGCGTTCGCCATCGCGGCCCGCAAAGGACAAGCCTTGGACCCCCAAGGCCCCGTCGACTCATATGACCCCGACGATGCAGGGGCACCCGTCGACGCCCCCAAGCGAGTCATACGGGGCGGCTCTTTTTTGTGCAGCGAGACTTATTGCACCAGCTACCGGGTCAGCGCAAGGAGAGGGTCGGACCCGTTCAGCGCCATGTCGCACCTGGGCTTTCGCACGATCATGACGCAACAGGACTGGCTTGCCAGGAAATCAAGTACCGGCTGACAGCGCGTCGGTCCGGGCGTGGCGTCGGGAAGCCGGGCGAAATCGGCCCGGCATCGGTGGTCGGAAGTCACGCATCAATCAGCCTGCGCGGCAGCCAGTATCGTGGTCAGCCTGGGATCCGCCGGTGGCCCGTAAATGCAGGAAACGCCGGCGGGATCATAGATTTTTGCCACGCAAGCATTACAGCTGTCGCATGCCGAACGTGTCACCGCGCCGGTTCGCCAGTGATCGGCCAGGGCGGGATCATGGATCAG
The DNA here is from genome assembly GCF_058794615.1 of Cupriavidus sp. GW823-FHT07A04. Taxonomy (NCBI): domain Bacteria; kingdom Pseudomonadati; phylum Pseudomonadota; class Betaproteobacteria; order Burkholderiales; family Burkholderiaceae; genus Cupriavidus; species Cupriavidus sp. GW823-FHT07A04. Next base: position 38,651 of record NZ_JBXAHA010000010.1, on the reverse strand, counting down.
CGCCCGCGCCAGGGCAACGCAGTCGAAGCCCTCGCCCAACAGCTGCCGCACATTGTCCAGCGACTTCACGCCGCCAATATAGGCCAGCGGCATCCGCACCGCCTGGCGGATCACCCGGGAAGCCTCAAGGAAATACAGTTCACGGAACTTCAGCTCGCGCGGGGTACGCTTCTCCAGAATCGAGATGCCGAGCCTGGCCAGCGCGTGCGGCGCCGTGGCTTTCATCTGGGCCGTCGGCATCGCACTGCCAAACAACACCCACGGGCTTTCGACATTACGTCCGCCACTCAGCGTCAGCAGGTCAGCCCCCTCCCTTTCCAGGATGCGCGCCGTGATGGCGGAATCCGCTGCCTCGTTGCCGCCGGGCACACCGTCAACCACACTCAGTTTGCAGCACACCGCCAGTTCCGCCCCGACGGCGTCCTTGACGTGGCGCAGCACCATCGCCGGGAAGCGCGTGCGGTTTTCCACTTCACCGCCAAAACGGTCGCGCCGCCGGTTGCTGAGCGGAGACAGGAACTGATTGAGCAGGTAGCCGTGCCCCATATGGATCTCGACCGCGTCAAAGCCCGCCTCCCGCGCGAGGCGCGCAGCATCGGCGAACTGCATGGCGACCCGGGACATATCGCTCTCGCCCATGGCGCGCTGGAAATACACGCCATACATCATGCCGAAGGCATTCAAGCCGGCCGATGCGGTCAGCGGCGCGCGGCTCCCGCCATGCCGCATCATCGTAAACGAGCCGGCATGCGTAATCTGCAGGCAAGCCGCAGCGCCCTCACGATGCACCGCGTCGGTCAGCACCCGCAGATGCGGTATGGCCTCGCGGGTCAGGACGAGCTGATGCGAGAAGGTCAGCCCCTCCTGCGCGACGGCAGCATACGCGACCACCGTCATGCCGATGCCACCGGCAGCGATATCCCGGTGATGCTTGACCAGCGCCTGTGTCGGCAATCCTTGCGGTGTCATGCCCTCGTTCGCACCTGCCTTGATCAGGCGGTTGCGCAACGCAAGGGGGCCGATCCGGATCGTTGAGAACGGCGATCCATCAGTGGGGGCCTGCTGCGACATCTTATTCTCCTTCCTGCGCGATGCTATGTCGCGCCTGGCACGCCACGCCCTGCCTCATGCGGCAGGGCCGCCGGCTACTATCGTTTGATGACTGCCCCACGGCCCGGCCCGGCCATCCGCGGGACGCTATGTCGAATCGCGAGGAGTGCACTCGCGATGTCCAGATCGAGATGTGAATTGTAAGCGTCCGCCCCCGCCGAATTGCAGCAGATTCTTCAAATGATGACGGGCCGGCCGCGCGAAGGCCCGGCGGTTCAGGCCGCGTCGGACTTGAACGGGCGCCCTTCGCTACCGGCCATCTTGCCCACGCGTGCCTGCGCGCCGCGGGCTTTGTTGCCGGCCGGCCGGCGTTCCTCCTCTTCCACGCCCAGCCAGCTCGCCAGCGCCGGCAACAGGAAGACGGCGCCGAACAGGTTGACCATGAACATGAAGGCCAGCAGGATGCCCATGTCTGCCTGGAACTTGAGCGCCGCGAAGGCCCACGTACCCACCCCGATGCACATTGTCATGGCGGTGAACAAGGCGGCATTGCCACGCTGGCGCATGGCCTCGGCAAACGCCTGCGGCAGGCTCTGCCCTTCATGGCGCAACTGGTGCTGCATGCGCTCATAAAGATAGATGCCATAGTCCACGCCAACCCCTACGCCCAGCGTGATCACCGGCAGCGTCGAGACCTTCAGGCCGATCCCCAGCCACGCCATCAGCGCACTGCAAAGGACGGACACCAGCGTCAGCGGCACGATGATGCACAGCACGGCCCGCCAGGAACGGAAGGTCAGCAGGCACAGCAGCGTGATGGCGCCGAAGATCGCCAGCAGCATGGTTACCTCGGCTTCGTCCACCGCTTCGTTGGTGGCTGCCATCACGCCGATATTGCCGCCGGCGAGGCGGAACGCCACGTTCGGCGTCTTGTCCGCGGCAATCAGGTGCTGGATCTCCTTGACGATATGGGCAATGGTGGCGCCTTCGTGATTGGCTGTGTAGATCAACACCTGGATGGCCTGGCAGTTCGCGGTGTTCATGCCGTTCTCCGGATCGAAGGCCTTGGCGCCCTGGGTCAGGCCATCGCTATTGCGCGGCAGCGCCTCCCAGCGTGGATTGCCTTCGTTGAAGGCGCCGATCATCACCTTGGCGAGCGACGGCACGCTCACCACCGATTGCACACCCGCCACACCGCGCAGGTTCATCTCGAAGCGCTCCACCGCGCTCATCACCGGATAGTGCAGGCAGGCGTCGTCAAAGCCTTTGGGTTCCACCACCACCGTGAGTACGTCCACGCCGATGTTGTACTGGCCGACGATCTGCGCGTTATCGCGGTTATAGCGCGAGTCGGCGCGCAGTTCCGGGGCACCGTTGCCGATATCGCCGACCCTTAGTCCCCGTGACTGCACCGCACCGAACGCCAACAGCGCCAGCGACACGCCGAACACCACCAGTGCCGGCCCCGGGCGGGCAAAGTGGCCGAACCGGTTCCAGAAGGTGCCATGCCGCCCGGCACGCGCCCTGGCGGCCGCCACCACGCGGGGCTCCAGTCGCGTGTACGACAGCAGCAGCGGCAGGAACACCTTGTTGGTGACAATCATCAGCAATACGCCGAGGCATGCGGTAATGCCCAGCTCACGCACGATCTCGATCTCGATACGCATGATGACCATGAAACCCAGTGCGTTGGTCAGCAAGGCCACCGTGCCGGGGAGAAACAGCTTGCAGAAGGCCGCGCGCGCGCTCTCGACCGGGTCATTGCCCTGCACCACTTCCTGTTTCCAGGCATTGGTCATCTGCACCGCGTGCGAGACGCCGATGGAAAAGATCAGGAACGGCACCAGGATGGACATTGGGTCGATGCCGTAGCCCAGCAGCGGCAGCAAGCCTAGCAGCCACCCCACCGGCAGCAGCGCCACCACCAGCGCCAGCAGGGTAATGCGCAGCGAACGCGTGTAGAAGAACAGCATCAGCGCCGTCACCGCAAAGGCCAGCGCGAAGAACACCATCACCCCGGCAATGCCGTCTTCCACATCGCCGACAAGCTTGGCAAAGCCGATAATGCTCACCTCCACATCCGTGCCGCCCAGGCCGGTGCGGATTTGCTCCAACTGGCGTGCCACCTTGCCGTAGTCGAGCGCCTTGCCCGTAGCGGGATCCACATCGCTCAGATCGGCGCGGATCAGCGCGGACTTCAGGTCATTGCTTACCAGCCGGCCGATCTGGCCTGAGCGCGCCGCGTTGCGGCGTACCTGGTCGAGCTGCTCCGGGGTACCCGAGTATCGGCCCGGTACCACCACATCCCCCCGGAATCCCACCTCGGTCACCTCGGTGTAGCGCACATTCGGCGTAAATAGCGAGAACACATGTGAGCGGCGCACGCCTGGAATAAAGAACACATCGTCGGTAGCACGACGCAGCTTGTCCATGAAGGCCGGGTTGTAGATATCGCCTTCGCCCTTCCAGCGCAGGCTGATCAGCACGGTATTGGCCCCGGAGAACGTGCCGGCGTACTTGGTGAACACCTGCATATAGGGATGCTGCAGCGGGATCATCTTGTTGAAGCCCGGATCGAGCCGCAGGCGCGTGGCGGACAAGCCCATCGCCATGGTCATCGCCAGGCACAGCACCAGCAACAGGCGGCGGCGCCGGATCAACAGGTCCGCGCAATGCGCGACGAAGCGGCTCAGGCGGGTGGTGGGGGCCCGGGGGCCGGGGATTTCGGGGCGGGTCATGGCGTTCTCGCTTCTATGCAATGCGGTGAGGTGCTAAGCGCTGCTGCTGTGGCGGGGAGAGGATCAGGGCGCGGCATCCGGGGCCAGGGTGAAGCGGGCAATCCCCGCGTTGCCGGCCAGCGTCAGGGCATTCCCCCTTGCGGCCGGAATGAGCGCAGCCAGCGTCTGCGCGCTGCCGCCCGCCACCGGCTTGAAATGGCGCCCGCCGTCCGCCGAGACGGCCAGCATGCCGCCCTGGCCGGCCACCGCGATGCGGCCGTCGGCCAGTTGCACGCCACCGAAGAACGAGGTCTTGAGCCCCACCTCGGCGGCCTCCCAGCTCGCGCCGAAGTCGGCGCTGCGCAGCACGTTGCCGCGCATGCCATAGACCAGCCAGGCGCCGTCGCGCAGCGGCAGCACGCCGTAGAGCGAGCCCGCGTAGGGCATCTTGACCGCTTCCCAGGTGCCGCCGCCATCGGCGGAGCGCAGCACCAGGCCGCTCTCGCCTACCAGCATCAGGCGGCCCTGATGATCCCCGGCAATGCCGTTCAGGTGCTTGTCCTGCATCAGCGGCGTGGCTGCGGACTGCCAGTGCCCGCCCTGGTCGTGCGACACCAGGAAGCGCCCGAAGCTGCCGATGGCGAACCACGGGCTAGTCGCCTGGCCCCAGACCCCCAACAGGGGGTCCGACTGTGCCGCATCGAAGGCCACCTGCTGCCAATGCTCGCCGCCGTCGGTGGTGCGCAGGATCCAGCCGCTGTGGCCGACCGCCACACCGACCTTATCGTCCTTGCCGCCGGCAAAGACAAGCTGCGTGAGCGCGGCGCCGTGCTCCGGCGTCACGCTGGCGAGCCGCCAGTGCGCGCCTTCGTCATCGCTGAGCAAGATCGTGCCGCGCTCGCCGACCGCCACCAGGCGGTCGCCGGACCGGCCGATGCCATTGAGCTGCAGCCGATCCGCCCGCAGCGCGGTGGCGGCGAAGGCAGGCAGGGGCCGCGGCGAGAAGGACCATGCCGCGGCAGCCAATACCGTCAGCGACATGGCGATGCCAATCACTTGTTTCATTGTCGTCTCCTCCGTGCCGGGGGCATGGCCGGCCTTGTGCTGGCCGCTCGCACTGCCACCGGCAATGGCCGCTACAGCACGTCGAACAGCGCGGCAGCGCCCATGCCGCCGCCGACGCACATTGTCACCACCGCGTGCGCAGCCCCGCGCCGGCGCGCTTCGAGCAAGGCGTGCGCGGTCATGCGCGCGCCCGACATGCCGAAGGGATGGCCGATCGCGATGGCGCCGCCATTGACGTTCAGCCGCGCGTCGGGAATGCCGAGCGTGTCCCGGCAGTACAGCACCTGGCACGCAAAGGCTTCATTCAGCTCCCAAAGCCCAACATCCTTGACCGTCAGGCCGTGGCGCGCCAGCAGCCTGGGCACGGCGAACACCGGGCCGATGCCCATCTCGTCCGCCGCGCAACCGGCCACGGCCATGCCGCGATAGCGGCCCAGCGGGCGCAAGCCGCGGCGCTCGGCCTGCTCGCGGCTCATCAGCAGCACAGCGGCGGCACCGTCCGACAGTTGCGAGGCATTGCCCGCGGTGATGTGGAGCCCTTGCGGCACCGCGCGCCCGCCACTCCATACCGGCTTGAGCGCGGCCAGGCTGTCGGCGCTGGTATCGGGCCGGTTGCATTCGTCCTGCGCGAGGCGCACGGTCTCATGTCCGGTAAGTGCGCCCGCCTTGTCGAACAGCGCGCGGCGCGTCTCCAGCGGCACGATCTCGTCGTCGAACAGGCCCTGGCGCTGCGCCTCGGCGGTGCGCTGCTGGCTGCGCAGCGCGTACTCGTCCTGCGCCTCCCGGGCTATGCCATAGCGTTGCGCCACCACTTCGGCGGTCTCGATCATTGCCATATAGGCGTCCGGTTGCCGGGCCAGCACCGCCTCGGATTGCGCGCGGTAGGCGTTCTTGTGCTTGTTCTGCGTCAGCGAGATCGACTCGGCGCCGCCGGCCACCACGATGTCGGCCTCGCCGCAGATGATGCTTTTCGCGGCCGTGGCGATGGTCATCAGCCCCGACGAACACATCCGGTCCATGGTCATGCCCGGCACGCTATCGGGCAGGCCCGCCGCCACCGCGCACAACCGGCCCAGGTTGTAGCCCTGCGTGCCCTGCTGCGCGGCGGCGCCGATCAGTACATCGTCGACCTCGGCCGGGTCGATCCCCGCCCGCTCGACCACGGCGCGCACCACGTGCCCGCCCAGCGCCGGCGCCTCGGTATCGTTGAAGGCGCCGCGGAATGCCTTGCCGATGGGCGTACGCGCCACGGCGACAATGACTGCTTCTCTCATGCTGCTTTCCTTGGAAGGATCAAAAGTAATAGCGGCTAATGGTGTCGGCCACGCAGGCCGGCTTATCCTCGCCCTCGATTTCCACGCTGACGCGCACCACCGACTGCACGCCGCCGGGCAGCGCCTCGGCGCGCACCAGTTCGCCCACGCCACGCAGGCGCTTCCCGACCCGCACCGGCGCCGGGAAGCGCACCTTGTCGCAGCCGTAGTTGACGCCCCAGCGCAGGTTTTCGACCGTCAGGATCTCCGGCAGGAACTGGTTGACCAGCGACAGGGTGAGATAGCCGTGCGCAATGCAAGCGCCAAAGGGGCCTTGCGCCGCGCGCTCGGGATCCACGTGCAGCCATTGGTGGTCGCCCGTGGCCTCGGCAAAGCCGTCGATACGCGCCTGCGTGATGAGGGTCCAGGCGCTGTGGCCCAGTGGCTCGCCCACGGCGCGCATCAGCGCCTCGGCGGAATTGAATACTCGTGTCATGGCTCTCCTTCCTTCGCTTCTTGCCCTACAACCGCTAAGCCCGCTGACTGCTGACTGGCAACACTTCGCCCGTCATATACGACGCATAATCGCTAGCCAGAAACACCATCACATTCGCCACCTCCCACACCTCGGCCGCCCGCCCGAACGCCTCGCGCGAGGCCAGTTCCCGCAGCAGTTCCGCTGGCGCCGACTTCCTCAGGAAATCGTGCAAGGCGATACTCGGCGCCACCGCATTGATGCGCACGCCGAACTCCGCAGCCTCCACCGCGCTGCAGCGTGTCAGCGCCATCACGCCGGCCTTGGCGGCGGCGTAGTGGGCCTGCTCCTTCTGCGCCCGCCAGCCCAGCACCGAGGCGTTGTTGACGATGGCCCCGCGGCGGCGCGCCTGCATATGCGGCAGCATGGCCCGCGTCATCCGGAAGGTGCCGGTAAGCGTAATGTCGAGCACCCGCGACCATTCGGCATCGTCCATCTCGACTATGCGGCGCGAGCCGCCCAGCCCGGCGTTGTTGATCAGCACATCGGTGCCGCCCAGGGCCTCCTCGGCTGCCGCCACCAGGGACCGCACCTGGGCCTGGTCGGAGACGTCACAAAGCTGGCCATGGATCGCCTGCAGGCCGGTCTCGGCGCGCAGGGTCGCCACAGCCTCGTCGAGCCGCCTTTCGTGGATATCGGAGATCATCAGCGCGCGGCAGCCCTCCTCCGCGCAGCGGCGGGCGGCGGCAAAACCGATGCCCGCGCCGGCGGCGGCGGTGATCAGCACGCTCTTGCCGGCCAGCAACTGGTGGCCGGCCACATAGGCCGGTGGAGGGATCGGGGTGCCGGCCATGGCCGGTTGCTTGTCTGCCATTTCAGTCATGACTGTCCTCTGGCCTCGCGGGGCATGCCCAGCCCGCGCTCGGCGATGATGTTGAGCTGGATTTCGTTGGTACCGGCGTAAATGGTGTCGGCGCGCGAGAACAGCGCCATCTGCTGCAGGCGCGTGCGGCGCACGTCCGCTTCGTCGATCCGGTTGGCGTTGGGGCCAAGCACGTCGAGCGCGAGCTGGCCCAGGTCGCGGTGCCAGTTCGACCAGTAGTACTTGTAGATCAGGGTTTCGCGCTGCAGCGCCGCGCTGGCATCGCCGGCACTGCCCTCGGCGCCTTCCAGCATGCGCAGCGCGTTGTAGCGCATCACCCGCAAGCCGGCCCAGGCGCGCGCCATGCGCTGGCGCAGCGCAGCGTCCTGCCAGGCGCCGTTGGCGCGCGCGGCCTCGGCGATCCAGCCAAGCTCGTGGGTGAACTGCATCTGCTGGCCCAGGGTGGAGATGCCGCGCTCGAAGCCCAGCAGCGCCATGGCGATGCGCCAGCCGTCGCCCGGCGCGCCCAGCACATCGCCGGCGGCGGCGCGCGCGCCATCGAAGAACACCTCGTTGAACTCCACACCGCCACCCATCTGGCGGATCGGGCGGATCTCCACGCCCGGCTGCGCCAGCGGCATCAGCAGGAAAACCAGGCCCTTGTTGCCGCGCGACGCCGCATCGCAGCGCGCCAGCACGAAGATCCAGTCCGACTCGTGGGCCAGCGAGGTCCACACCTTCTGCCCGCTCACGTGCCAGTCCCCGGTGACGGGATCGCGCTCGGCGCGGGTGCGCACATTGGCGAGATCCGAGCCGGCGCCCGGCTCCGAGTAGCCCTGGCACCAGAACTCCGTGCCGTTGCGGATGCCCGGCAGGAAGCGGGCCTGCTGCGCCTCGCTGCCAAAGGCGATCAGGGTCGGGCCGATCAGCCCTTCGCCGATATGGCCCATGCGGCCGGGGCCGCCGGCACGCGCGTACTCCTCCTGGAAGATCACCTGCGACATCACCGGCAGGCCGCGCCCGCCGTGCGCCTGCGGCCAGCCCACGCAGGTCCAGCCACCTTCGGCCAGGCGGCGCTCCCAGGCCTTGCGCAGCCCCGGATGCGCCTCTTCGTCGCCGGGGCCGCCGCGATGCTTCAGGCAGTCGAATTCGCCGCTCAGGTTGGCGGACATCCAGTCCGCCACCTCCGCGCGCAGTTGCGCTTGGCCAGCGGAGGCATTTTGGTTTTCCATCGAATCCATGCTTGTCCTTGCGCTGCTGATATGGCTCATGCGGCCAACAGGCCGTCGGCGATCCGGGCGAGCGCGGCGGCGGCACCTCCCAGCCAGCCGCCGGCGGCCTGCGCGCGCTTGAAATAGAGCTGCGGGTCGTACTCCCAGGTAAAGCCCACGCCGCCGTGCAACTGGATGGCTTCCTGGGCGCAGAAGCCGAAGGCGTCGCCGGCGGCAAGGCGCGCGGCGGCAACATCGAGCCTGGCTGCGTCGATCCTGTCACTTGCCGCGCCGCCTGCCGCGCCCGCCTGCCAGGCCCGCGCGGCGCCGTGCACCGCGGAGCGCGCGGCTTCCACCGCCACCATCATCTGCGCGCAGCGGTGCTTGACCGCCTGGAAGGCGGCGATCGGCCGGCCAAACTGGATGCGCTCGGCGGCATAAGCCACGGTGAGGTCAAGGCATTGCTGGGCGCCGCCAAGCTGCTCGGCGGCGAGCATCAGGCTGCCGTGCCACACGGCGGCGCCTACGCCCGCCGCCACTCCGGCGCCTTGCGCCAGGCAAGCGTTAGCCTCCACGCGCAGCCCGTCGAAGACGAGGTCCGCCAGCGCTCGGGTACGGTCCAGCACCGCCAGCCGGCGCAGCCCGAAGCCTGGCTGGCCTGCCAGCGCCGCCGCTTGCAACAGGAACAGCGCCGGCTGCCCTGCCGCGTCGCCGGACAGGCGCGCGGGCACCAGCAGCCAGTCCGCGCCGGCGGCGTCGAACACCTGCGCCACCTGCCCGTCCAGCACGAAGCCATGCCCGGCCGCGGCGGCAGTGACGGTCAGCGCATCGGCATCGAGCGAGCCATCCGCGCCGGGCGCCATCCAGCCGGGCAAGACCAGCGCGGCACGCGCCTCGCCCTGCGCCAGCCGCGCCAGCCACGGCGCGGCGGCCTCGGGCGCGAGGCTGCCCGCCAGCGCCGGCGCCGCCAGGCAGATGGCCGACCAGTACGGCACGCAGGCCAGCCGCTGGCCCATCTGCTCCATTAGCAGCGCCAGCTCGACGGCGCCCAGCCCGGCGCCGCCGGCCGCCTCCGGCAAGGCAATGCCGCACCAGCCCAGCTCGCCGGCCATTTCCCGCCACAGGGCGGTGTCATGGCCGTCCTGCGCCGTGCCCGCAACCGCATCCACCACCCGCCGGACCGCCGCCGAATCGCTGCGCACGGCCAGGAAATCGCGCGCGGTGTCGCGGATCATTTGTTGTTCCAGGGAGAGCGTGAAGCGCATCGTCCGTCCCCGCCTCAGGTGCCGTAGACGCGTTGCGCCGGCTCGGCGCGGGCGAGCAGCGCGTCGATCGCGCCGCCCAGCTCGGCCGCTTGCCAGCGCGTGCCCTTGTCGGTGCTCGCGCCGGTGCGCCAGCCGTGCGCCACCGCCACCATGCCGCCCGCCGCCTCGAACACGCGGCCGGTGACATGGCGCGAAGCCGCGCTGCCAAGCCAGACCACCAGCGGCGCGATATTGGCCGGGTCGTAGTAGTCGAAGCCTTCGGCCGGCGCCTTCATCATCTCCGCAAACACGCCTTCGGTCATGCCGGTGCGGGCCGCCGGCGCGAGCGCATTGGCGGTGATGCCGTAGCGCGCCAGTTCCGCCGCCTGCACGAGCGTCAGCGCGGCAATACCGGCCTTGGCGGCGGCATAGTTGGACTGGCCCACCGAGCCTTGCAGCCCCGCGCCGGAGCTGGTGTTGATGATGCGCGCATCGACCGGCCGCCCGGCCTTGGCTGCGTCGCGCCAGCGCCGGGCCAGCAGGTTGGCCAGGCAGAAGTGGCCGCGCAGGTGCACGCGCATCACATCGTCCCAGTCGGCTTCGCTCAGGCTGACGAACATGCGGTCGCGGCAGATGCCGGCGTTGTTGACCAGCACGTGCACCTCGCCGAACGCCGCCAGCGCGGCATCGACGATGCGCTGGGCCGTGGCCAGTTGCGTGATGTCGTCATCGCTGGCGAGCGCCCGCCCGCCTTGCGCGCGGATCTGCGCGCATACCGCCTCGGCCGCCTCGCGGCGAATATCGTTGACCACCACGCTGGCGCCTTCCGCTGCGAAGGCCAGCGCATAGGCGCGCCCCAGGCCGCCGCCGGCGCCGGTGATGATGACGGTCCGTCCGTCGCAGATTCCCATGTCGCTACTCCCCTTGTCCGTTGCTTGCGCCAGTGCCCCGGGAACCCGGCTCACAGGCGCTCGATGATGGTGACGTTGGCCAGGCCGCCGCCCTCGCACATGGTCTGCAGGCCGTAGCGGCCGCCCGTGCGCTCCAGCTCGTGCAACAGCGTGGTCATCAGCCGCGCGCCGGTGGCGCCGAGCGGATGCCCCAGCGCGATGGCGCCGCCGTTCGGGTTGGTGCGCTCGGCCGGGTAGCCGGTCTCGGCCAGCCAGGCCATCGCCACCGAAGCGAACGCCTCGTTGATCTCCACCACGTCGATGTCCTCCCAGCGCAGGCCGCTGCGCACCAGCGCGCGTTTCGTGGCGGGAATGGGCGCGGTCAGCATCCACAGCGGGTCGTCACCCATCACGCTCATATGGGCGATACGCGCGCGCGGCGTCAGCCCGTAGCGCTTGAGCGCGTCTTCGGAGACCACCAGCAATGCCGCCGCCGCGTCCGCGGTCTGGCTGGAAACGGCGGCGGTCAGTGCACTGCCGGGCATCAGTGGTTCGAGCGATGCCATCTTGGCGAGCGTGGTATCGGGCCGCGGCGTTTCGTCATGGACTACGCCTGCGCAAGGCACGATCTCGCGCTGGAAGCGGCCGCCCTCGATGGCCATGGCCGCGCGCTGGTGGCTTTGCAGCGCGTAGGCTTCCATTGCCCCGCGCGACAGATTCCAGTGCCCAGCGATGCGCTGCGCGGCGTCGAACTGCGACACCGGCTGGTCGCCGAAGCGCGCCTGCCAGCCCTTGCTGCCGGAGAACGGATCGGAGAAGCCAAGCGCCTGCCCGGCCAGCATGGCCGACGAGATCGGGATCTGCGTCATGGTCTGCACGCCGCCGGCGACGACCACGTCCTGGTTGCCGCTCATCACCGCCTGCGCGGCGAAGTGCACAGCCTGCTGCGACGAACCGCACTGGCGGTCCACTGTCACGCCGGGCACGGCAAGCGGCAGCCCGGCAGCCAGCCAGGCGCTGCGGGCGATATTGCCGGCCAGCGGCCCGATGGTGTCGACGCAGCCGAACACCACGTCGTCGTACTCCGCGGCCGGGATGGCGTTGCGCCCCACCAGCTCGGCCAGCACGAAGCCGCCAAGGTCGGCCCCGTGCATGTGTGCCAGGCCGCCCTTGCGGCGTCCGGTCGGGGTGCGCAGCGCGTCGACGATATATGCATCTCTCATGGTCATTCCGCCTGTCAAAGTGTTGATGCCGAGTTGGCTGTGGTGGCAAAGGTGGCGCCGGCGCCGATCGGCACGGCCCCGCCGAGGATGTGCGCGTCCACGCGCGCCTTGTGCAAGGCCCGGTCGCCCCAGCTGTCGGCCAGGGCCCACGCGCGCTTCATGAAGATCTGCAGGTCCAGCTCCCACGTGTAGCCCATGGCGCCGTGCACCTGCATGGTGTTGCGCGCCGCGAGCAGCGCGGCGCGCGTGGCGGCCAGCAGCGCGTGCGACACATGCAGCCCGGCGGTGCCATGGCCTTGCGCCAGCGTGCAGGCCGCGCGGTACACCACCGGCTTGGCGAATTCGTGCTGGATGGCGACATCCGCCAGCAGGTGCTTGAGCGCCTGGTTGGCGCCGATGGCCTTGCCGAACTGCTTGCGCTGGATGCTGTAGTCGATAGCGATATCCAGCATGCGCTGCGTCAGGCCGAGCATCTGCGCGGCGACGCCGAGCGCCCCGCGGTTGAACGCGGCTTCCCACACGGGCTTCGCGGCCGTCGCGGGCAGCAGCAGGCTGCCGTCGTCCGGCGCCCAACTGAGCGCGAAGAGCCGGCGTGAGGGATCAAGGCTCGCGTGCGCGGCGAGCGTGGCCTGCGCCGGCGGCACCAGGTGCAGCGCGCCACCGTGCTCGCAGAGGATGGCGTCGGCGACATGGGCATCGGCCACCATGGCTTGTCCCGGATGCGCCACCGCCACGCGCACGCTGCCGTCCGCGATGCGGCCCAGCCAGCTTTCGCAGCGTTCGCGGGTGCTTGTGTCCCGCGTGGCGGCGTGGCAGTCCGACAGCATGCCGGCCGCCACCAGCGCGGTGTCCAGCAGCGGTTCGGCAAGGGCAAAGTAGCCACACTCCTGCGCCAGCGGCGCCCACTCGGTTTCGGACAGGCCCAGGCCGCCGCAAGCCTCCGGCACCAGCACGGCCGTCAGGCCCTGCCCGGCCAGCCGCTGCCAAAGCGCGTCGGAGCGGCCGCTTGCGCTGCTCCATTGTTCCCGCGCCAGTTCCGGCGTCATTTCGATCATCAGAAAGCGCCTGATCGAATCGACGAACTGTTGCTGCTCTTCGTTAAATGCGAATTCCATGGTGGTTCACGGTTGAGTCGAGGACGAAGCCGGACTGTCAGCCGCCGCGCGCTCAGGCGCGCGGCATTCCCAGCATGCGTTCGGCGACGATGTTGCGCTGGATCTCATTGGTGCCCGCGTAGATCGGCCCGGCCTGCGCGAACAGGAAGCCGTCGAGCCAGGCACCGAGCGTGCCTTGCGTCGCGTCTTGCGCGGGCACCAGCTCGCCCCGCTGGCCAAGGATCGCCAGCGCGGTTTCGTGCATGCGGATATCCAGCTCGGACCAGAACACCTTGTTGGTGCTGGACTCCGCGCCGATCTGTCCGCCCTTGACCAGCCTGCTGGCGGTGGCGTAGGTGGATAGCGCATAGGCCTCGGCATCCATCCAGGCGCGCGTGACCGCTTCACGCAGCGAGGGATCGCGGTCGGCCTGCTCCCGATGCTCGAGATAGAGTTGCACCAGCGCCCGCGCGGTCTCCTGGAAGCGCGCCGGCGAGCGCAGCATCAGCCCGCGCTCGAAACCGGCGGTGGCCATCGCCACTTGCCAGCCCGCGCCCTCCGCCGCCAGGCGGTTCTCCGCCGGCACCCGCACATCGTCGAAAAAGATCTCGGCAAAGCCGGTCAGGCCGTTGAGCTGGCGGATGGGCCGCACCGTGATGCCCGGCGTATCCAGCGGCATCAGCAGGAAGGTCAGGCCGTGGTGGCGCGACGAGCCGGGATCGGTGCGGAACAGGCCGAACAGCCAGTCGGCCCAGACCGCGCGGGTCGACCAGATCTTCTGCCCGTTGAGCACGTACTCGTCGCCCTGCCGGATGGCGGTGCAGCGGATCGCGGCCATGTCGGAGCCCGCGTTCGGCTCCGACCAGCCCTGCGCCCACACGTGCTCGCCGGCGGCCATGCGCGGCAGGAAACGCGCCTTCTGCTCCGGCGTGCCGAACTCCATCAAGGTCGGCCCGAGCAGGAAGATGCCGTTCTGGTTGACGCGCATCGGCGCGCCGGCCCGCCAGTACTCCTCCTCGAAGATCAGCCATTCGATCAGGTCGCAGCCGCGTCCGCCCAGCTCTTTGGGCCAGGTGACCATGCTCCAGCGCCCCTCGTACAGGGTGCGCTCCCAGGCACGATGCTGCGCGAAGCCTTCGGCGGTGTCGAAGCTGGCCAGCGGCGCGCGCGGCACGCGTTCGGCCAGCCAGGCGCGGATCTCGGCCCGGAAGGCCTGCTGGCGTTCGGTGTATTCAAGATGCATCTGGCCACCTCAGGCGTTGACGGTAGGAGCCTGCGCCGCGAAGCGCGCCTCGCGCCCTTCCACGAAGGCGGCGCGCGCCTCGTCGGAATCCGCGCTCATATAGGCTTGCAGCGTGAAGCCCTGCTCCCAGCGGTACTTGTCCTCGAGATTGCCGTCCTCCACGCCGTTGAGCGCCTCCTTGGCCAGGCGCACCATGGCCGGGCTCTTCCGGGCGATCCGCCGCGCCATCTCCAGCGCGGTATCGCGTAGTGCCGTGCGCGGCACCACCCGTTCCACCGCCCCCAGGCGGTAGGCCTCGGCGGCGTCGATCATGTCGCCGGTGAAATACATCGCCCGCACCTTCTGCACGCCAAACATGCGCTGCAGGTGGGCACCGCCACCCATGGCGCCACGGTCGATCTCCGGCACGCCGAAGCGCGCGCACTCGGCGGCGATCAGGATGTCAGCCGCGCCGCAGATGCCGATGCCGCCGCCGAGCACGAAGCCGTGCACCGCCGCGATAACAGGCTTTGGATTGCGGTGGACCGCGCGGAAAGTGGCGTAGTTGCCGGCGTTGACCGCCACGATGCGCTGCGGGTAGGCCGCAAGCTCCTTGATGTCGACCCCGGCGCAGAAGCCGCGCCCCTCGCCGCGCAGCACGATCACGCGCACGGCGTCATCCCCGCCGAGCCGCTCGATGGCCGCCGCCAGCGCATGCCAGCCCGCGCTGCCCAGCGCGTTGACCGGGGGATGGGCGATCGCCAGTTCCGCCACGCCGTCCCGCACCTCGATGTGGAAGGGCTCGGTACCGTCCTGTGCTACAGGCTCGCTTGATCTCGTCGTTGTCATGAACGTCTGCCTTCAATATTCAATAGATGGCTTGGATGGGGTTGCTGCGTTCCGGCCTGGCGCTGGCTGGTCCCGCCAGGGCAGCCAGGCGCGCCTGGGCCTGCGCGGCGATGCGGGCAACAATCTGCTCGCAGGATTCAATGGCGCCGATGACCGCCGCGGCCTGTCCGCTTGGCAGCACGCCTTCGTCGGGATGGCCTTCGACCATGGCGCGCTGGATCAGCACAGGCGCGTTAGCCGCCATCAGCGTTTGCGCCGCGGTGTAGTCGTGCTGGCGCAGCGCGCGCCAGCCAACCGCCAGCATCTGCACAAGCCCCATGCCGCTGTGCCGGCGCCACTGGCGGGCGGTGGCCAGCGCCATCAGCGTGCGGCGCAGCGGTCCGGCCTGCTCCAGCGCCAGCAGCAGGCGGTTGTCGATCATCCGCTGCGGCAAGCCGTCGATGGCAAGCGAGACGCGGATCTGCGCCGCGTCCCGGACCGCCACGTAGCGCGCCAGCGTTTGCGCCGGCACCGGCGACTCACTCGACATCAGGAAGCGCGTGCCCATGGCGATCCCCGCCGCGCCGTAGGCCAGCGCCGCCGCCAGCCCGCGGCCGTCGAAGAAGCCGCCCGCGGCCACCACCGGCACCGCCACCTTGTCCAGCACTTGCGGCAGCAGCAGCGTGGTGGGCGTGCCACCCGTATGCCCGCCGCCCTCGCCGCCCTGCACGGTCACCACGTCAGCGCCCAGTTCCACGGCCTTGGCGGCGTGCTTGGCTGCGCCCACGGTGGGCATGCACACCACGCCCGCGGCCTTGAGCCGGCCGATCATGGCGGCGTCCGGCCCGCGCCCGTAGCTGACCGCGCGCAGCCGGTGGCGGATGGCCATCTCGACTACCTCATCCGCGTTGGGCTGGAACATATGGAAGTTGATGCCGAAGGGCTGGCCCGTGAGCGCCTTCACCCGCAGGATCTCTTGCTCGACTTCGCCCGGCTCGATGGTGGCGCCGGCCAGGAAGCCGAAGGCCCCGGCATTGCTGGTGGCGGCCACCAGGCGGGCATCGGCCACCCAGCCCATCGCGGTCTGCACGATCGGGTAGCGGCAACCCAGCAAGTCGCACAGCACGGTATGCAGGGGCGCGCCGCTCATGCCGCCTTCTCCTCGCCGGTGCGTTGCGATGCCGCCATGGCGCGTGCATCAAAGCCGCCCAGCTTGTCGCCGCTGACCAGCTCGTTGTGGGCGTGGGCGAAGTGGTGCCAGGCAAAGGCGGCATCCATGGCGGCGCGCTTGCCCTGCAGTTCTTCCACGTGATTGATGGCCTGCTTGGTGAGGCTCAAGCCCAGCCGTGGCATCTGCGCGATCTTGGCCGCCATGCCCTGCGCAGCGGCATCCAGCGCCTCGCGCGGCACCACGCGGTTGACCATGCCCATCTGGTAGGCGCGCTGGGCATCCATGCGCTCGCCCATGAAGAGGAATTCCTTGGCGATGCGCGGGTTGAGCTCGTAGGCGTGCGCGAAATACTCGACGCCCGGAATGCCCATGCGCACCACCGGATCGGCGAAGAAGGCATCGTCCGACGCGACGATCAGGTCGCACACCCAGGCCAGCATCAGGCCCCCGGCAATGCAGGCACCGTGCACCATCGCGATGGTCGGCTTGGGCAGGTCGCGCCAGCGCCGGCACATGCCGAGGTAGACCTCCTGCTCGCGGGTGTAAAGCATCTCGCCGCCGGGCTTGCCCACATGGTCGGGCCAGAGCGAGACGCGCTCGAACGACTCGCCAATGTCGCGCCCCGGCGTGCCGATATCGTGACCGGCCGAGAAGTGCTTGCCGGCGCCGCGCAGGATCACGACCTTGACCGCGTCGTCCGCAGCCGCGCGCCGGAAGGCCTCGTCCAGCGCGTAGGTCATCTTGGAGTTCTGCGCGTTGTGGTACTGCGGCCGGTTCATGGTGACGGTGGCCACGCCGTCGGCCGCTGCATAGAGCACCTCGGCGTTGGGGCCCAGCCCGAGGGATTCGGTGGCTTGCGATGACATGGTGTTCCTCACGCGCCGCGAACGGCCGGGTTGTCGCGCACGATGGTGGCACGCAGGTTGTGCGGATCGAGCCGGACGATGACGGCCAGCTCCTCCGCAGTGGGCGCGGCCGTTTCCGGCAGTATTTCTCCGGATGCGTTGGCCAGTGCGAAGCCTGTGGCTGCCCGCACCTGCTCCAGGCTGACGCCGGGATGCAGCGAACACACGCGGATGGCGTGATCGGGACCGGTGAAATCCATCACGCACAGGTCGGTCACGATGACCCGCAGGTCGACAAAGCTGCGCATGCCTTCGATCCGGCGCGCCGGGTTATAGCCCACGCTGCACACCATATCGACCTCGCCGGCGACAAAGGCGCGCGGGCTATGCGCCGGCACAAAGAAGGAGTTGGCGTGGTGGATGCTGTTGCCGGGAAAGCCGCGTGCGCCGAGCAGCTGCTTCTTTGGCCGCGCATGCGTGCCGCCGAGCATGGAGATATTGGCCTGGCCGAAGCGGTCGATCTGGGTGGGCATCACCAGCGCATGCCGGCGCCCGCCCCACAGGCAGTCGAACACGCGCGCATAGCCCATCCAGCCGCTGGCGCGCACCTTGAAGCCCGCCTCGCGGCGCCCCAGCGGCACCGGCTCTTCCACCAGGTAGGCTTCGCCGTCGGTCAGCATCAGGCCGGGGTTGTGCAGCAACCGCGCCAGCCCGGCCGCGATGCGCGGGCCGGTGCCGATGCCGGTGGCCATGACCTCGCCGTCGTCGCGCCAGGCGCGGGCCGCGGCGGCGATCATCAGTTCGGCGAGAGTGAATTGTTGAGTGGCGCTCACGATGGCTCCTTCTCCTTGTGACGGGTTCAAAGGACCGGCAACGGCAGGTCCAGCACGTGGCCCATGCCACCGATCTTGTCCAGGTAGCCGGCTTCGGTGTCGCCGATCACGTCCTTGCGGTAGGTGGCGAAGCCCGCCGCTTGCTCGGCGCTGGCGCAGTAAGCCTTCAACTGCGGCAGGTCAAAACCATAGGCAGGCCCGCAGGAAGTGGGATGCGCACCGCCCGGTGCGTGCACCACGCCGCTGACGAGCGCGCGCTCGAACGGGTTGTTGCGCGCCCGCGCCAGGTCTTCGTCCTCCAGGCGGCCGTGCAGGACCTCGCAGCTCACATAGCACTGGCCGGCCGCCCGCGCGAACCATTCGTCGAAGAAGGGATCCGGGCCGTCGATGCGGGTATTGCCCAGCACATCGCTTTCGTTGACGTGCAGCAGCGCGGCGTCCAGCGCGATGGCCGGCATCGCCAGCAGGACTTCGCCATCGGCGTAGGGCGAGCGGACGGTCTTGAGCTGGGGGTTGTGGGCCAGCACGTCGGTCCCGAGCCCGGCGCGCGTCGGCAGGAACGGCAGGCGCGCGGCGGCGGCGCGCAGGCCGAGCTGCAACATGCCCTCGTCGAGTTCCCAGACGTCGATTTCCCCCCGCTCGCGCGCCCCTCGAAAATGCGGCTCCAGCGGGATCACGTCGAGCGAGACGAAGCCGAACACCACCTTGCGCACCTTGCCGGCAGCGCACAGCATGCCGACTTCCGGGCCGCCGTAGGCCACCACGGTGAGATCCTTCAGCGGCGAGCGCAGGATTTCCCGCACCAGCGCCATCGGCTTGCGGCGGGGCCCCCATCCACCGATGCCGATGGTCATGCCATCGGCGAGGCGGGCGGCCACTTCGGCCGCGGTCATGGTCTTGTCCAGTGTCTTGAGCATAGTTCTAGCGATATCCGATGCTGAAATCGTGGCCCCACAGGCTGACCCGGGTGGCCTCGTAGGCGGCGTGCTGGCTCCAGTCGACCACCAGCCCGCCGTAGCCGTACTCGAGGTCGAAGCCGCCGGGCGTCTTCATGTAGAAGGAAACAACGCGATCGTTGCAGTGCTGGCCCAGCGTGGCCGAGAGCGCCACGCCATGCTGCTGCGCGCGGTCGAGCGCGCGGCCCACCTCCGTCATGTCCTGCACCTCGGCCATCACATGGATGCAGCCGCTGGGCGCGCTCGCCTCGAAGATGGCCAGGCTGTGGTGCCGCCCGTTGCCGCAATGCAGGAAGTGGATGCGCTTCTCCGGCTCGGCCGGATCCGTGGTGAAGCGCGCGCGGAAGATATCCGACAGGCCGAAGCCCATCACATCGCGCAGGAAGGCATAGGTTTCGTCGAAGACGGGGGCCGGCAGCACGGAGTGCCCCGCGCCCAGCGGATCGGTGACGAAGCACGACACGCCGATGGGCGAGACAAAGCGCAGGAAGTCCGAACGCATGCCCCAGAAAATCTCGTGCCGGTTGCCGGAAGGATCGGTGAACCACGCCATGGCCTGGGTGCGCCGCTGGATGCGCTCGGTCTCGCTGGCATGGGTGACTTCCACGTTGGCCGCGCGCAACGTTGCAAGCGCGTGGTCGAAAGCCGCCTCGCCGGCCAGCTCCCAGCCCGATGCCAGGTAGCGGTCCTGCTTGCCGGGTACGATCAGGTAGCGGTAGTCGCGCTCGTCCATCTTGAGGTAGAGCGCGCCATGGGGGGCGTTGGTGCACGCCATGCCGAGCACTTGCTCGCCGTAGTGGCGCCAGCGTTCGGTGTCGGTGGACTCGACGACGATATAGCCGAGTGCTCGGATGTCCATCATGCTGCCTCCTCGCTGTTCTTGGAATTCATTTGCTGCCGGGTTGGGTGCGGCAGGTTGGTGAAGCCATTGTTCAGCGGATGCGGGATGTGTACATCGTCTGTTGGGACTAGCCTTGTGGGATTGGTTTGCTGTTTCTAGCTCCACTGGCGCGGGTTTTGGCGTTTTTGGGGTGGGGTTTTCCTGCTTCTAGCTGCTGATGCAGATTAGCGTGAGTGGGCGGTGTTTTGGGGCTTCTAGCTGCTGTCGCGGCTGTACGGGGTTGGCCGTTTTAGAACGTGTGAGATGTCACTTTTCTTTACTCGTAAAGAGAAGTAACCAAAAGAAAGCGATCCTTGCAGGAGGCTGGCTTATTGGGATTACGTAGCCCGGTGGTTTCGTCGTCAGGCCCTGGGTTCTAATGAACTCGTGTCGTTACCGGTTTAGAGCACCACGCTCCAGCAAATGACGCTGGTTTCGTGGTGAGGCTGCTCGGTAGCGGCATCTCTGCTCATTCATGCATCTGCCGATACCGGCGCAACGTCCCACGATATATCATGCCATGATGGTTTCGTGGTGGGGTGGGCGCGGTGGTGAATCCCTCAGAACTGTTCCGGCGGTGCCACCGCGCCCACGACGGAAACGGAACGCTTGCAACTTCGTGGCCCGTCACCCCGCGAGCGACAGACGGCTTGAAATTCGTAGTGGCCGCTACCGGGGGGACCACCACGAAACCCTGGGCATTGGCTGGGTCGTGGTGCTCTAAAGCGGTAACGACACGAGTTCATTAGAACCCAGGGCCTGACGACGAAACCATTGGGCTGCGCAACCCCAATAAGCCAGCCTCCTGCAAGGATCGCTTTCTCTTGGTTACTTCTCTTTACGAGTAAAGAGAAGTGACATCTCACACGTTCTAAAACAGCCAACCCCGTACAGCCGCGACAGCAGCTAGAAGCAATAAAACCCCGCCCACCCACGCTCGTCTGCGCCAGCAGCTAGAAGCCTCAACCCAGCCCCATGTCCCATCACCCCTCCCGCAACCTGTACTTGAGAATCTTGCCCGCCGCGCTAGTCGGCAACGTCTGCACAAACACCACCTCCCGCGGCACCTTGTAATTAGCCATATGCCGGCGCGCCCAGTCAATCAACTCATCGGCACCAACCTTGCTGCCATGCCGCAACACCACAAAAGCCTTGCCTGCCTCGCCGAGGCGCTCGTGCGCAACGCCCACCACCGCCACCTGCGCAATCGCCGGATGCGACACCAGCAGCTTCTCGATCTCAGCCGGATAGCAATTGAAGCCCCCGACGATAAACATGTCCTTGATACGGTCGGTGATCCGCAGGTTGCCACGCACGTCCAGCGTACCGACATCGCCCGTGCGCAGCCAGCCACCCGCATCGATCGCTTCGGCAGTGGCTTCCGGCAGCTGGAAGTAGCCCCGCATCACGTTGTAGCCGCGCACCGCCACCTCCCCGGGCTCGCCTGCCGGCACCGGCAGGCCGTCGCTATCCAGGCAGCGCAGCTCGATACCGGGCATGGCGCGGCCCGAGGTCAGCGCCACGAGATCGGCATCGTCTCCGGCGCGGGTCAGCGTGGCGAACCCACACGATTCCGTCAGGCCATAGCCGGTGAAGATTTCGCGAAAGCCCAGTTCGCGCTGCATGCGCTGGATCAGCACGGGCGGGATCGCCGACGCGCCAGTCACCGCGACGCGCAGCGAGGACAGGTCGAATTCCCGCAAGCGCGGATTGTTCAGCAGAGTCTGGTAGAGCGTCGGCGGGCCGGGCAGCACCGTGATGCGCTCGTTCTCGACGCGGGTCATCACCGCCTCGGCATCGAACACCAGGTGCGGCAGGATGGTGGCGCCGCTGACCAGCGCCGCCAGCCACCCGGCCTTGTAGCCAAAGGTGTGGAAAAAGGGATTGACGATCAGGTAGCGGTCGCCAGCTTCCACGCCGGTGATCGAGGCCCAGCCGTGGATGGCCTGCAGGTTCTGCGCATGCGCGGTCATCACGCCTTTCGGGCGGCCGGTGGTGCCCGAGGTGAACATGATGTCCATCAGGGTGTCGCCGGTTACGGCACGCTCGCGCGCACGGAACTCCGCCTCGCTGGTCCGCGGTGCCAGGGCCAGGAAATCTGCCCATGCAAGCTCATCCGGCGCCATCTGCCGCCCCGCGCGCGCGCGCAGCACCACCACGCGCTCCAGTGTGGCGGGCCGGTGCGGCGCCAGCATTTCCGGATAGCTCTCGCCGAGGAAGTCGTCGATGCAGAACAGCACCCGCGCGCCGCTATCGGCCAGGATCGCGCCGGCCTCCATGCCCTTCATGCGGGTATTGATGGGCACCAGCGCCGCCCCGACGCTGTGCGTGGCCAGGGCGGCGACGATCCATTCCGACAGGTTGGGCGCCCACACGGCGACCCGGTCGCCAGGCACCACGCCGAGCGCGAGCAGGGCACGCCCCGCCTGCGCGCGCAGCGCGTCCAGCGCCGTGAAGCTGAGCCGCAGCCCGTCCTCCTGGATGGCGATGCGCGCGCCGTGGCGCGCGGCAGCTGTGCGTACCAGCTGCGGGATGGTGGCGGGAACGGTCTGCCCCGCGCTGGCGGCGTCGGCCAACCCCTGGGCGGTGTCGATGGTGTCGGTTGTCATCATGTCAGTCGGGAAATTTCAGGTGCAGTTCGCTGCCGGCCGCGCGGGCCTGGCAGGCCAGGGTCCAGCCGGCCTCGCGGTCGGCGGTGTCGAGCACATGGTTTTCGCCCAGCGTCGCCTCGCCGTGCGTCACCTGGCACATGCAGGCGCCGCACAGGCCGGTGCGGCAGGAGTTCGGGGCCGCAATGCCAGCGCGCAGCATGGCGTCGAGCACGGTCTCGCCGGCCTGTGCGTGGAGCCGGTGGCGTACGCCATCCAGCTCCACCTCCAGCGCAGCCGCAGCGGAAACCGGCGGGGCCGCTTCTTCGGCCTGCCCTGCGGCGGGCGGCGGCGCGCCGAAGCGCTCCACGTGAATCCGCTCGCGTGCCACGCCAAGGGCCTGCAAGGCGGCCTGGGCACCGTCCATGAACGGCCCCGGCCCGCAGATAAAGCAGTCGGCATGGCCCCACGGCGAGGCCAGCGCTTCGAGCTGGGCCTGCGAGGGCGGCCCTTGCACGCTGTCCAGCCAGTGGATCACGCGCAGCCTGTGCGCGTGGCGCGCGGCCAGGTCGCGCAGCGCGTCGCGGAAGATCACGCTGCGTTCATCGCGGTTGGCGTAGATCAGCGTGACGTTGCCGCCGCCATGGCGCAGCGCAGCCTTGGCGATCGACAGCACCGGCGTGATGCCGCTGCCACCGGCGAACAGCAGCAGGTCGCCATCCAGGCTGCGTGGCGTGAAGACGCCCGCGGGCGGCATCACGTCAACCGTGTCGCCGGCGCCGAGCTGGTCGCAGATCCAGTTGGATACGCGCCCGCCGCGCACGCGCTTGATGGTCACCCGCAGCGCGTTGTCGACCTGGGGGCTGCTGGACAGCGAGTAGCAGCGCTGCTGCGCGGCGCCCTCCAGCGGCACCTTGAGCGTCAGGAACTGGCCTGGCCGATAGGCGAAGGTATCGCGCAGTCCTTCGGGCAGTTCGAACACCAGCGAGCTTGCCTCGTCGGTCTCGGCCACCACCTGGGCGATGCGCAGCGGGTGGAATTGCGCTTGCACCATGATGTCCGCGATCAGGCGATGCCCATGATGGTCTGCGCATTGTCGATGCGCAGCTCGGCGCCGTTGACGTAGCGCGACTCATCGGAGGCCAGGAACAGCACCAGGTTTGCCACGTCGCCGGGCAGGCACATGCGTTGCATCGGATCGCCGCCCGCTTGCTCATGGGTGGCCGGGGCGTCGGCCGCGCCCTGCATCAGGGCAGCCGTCATCGGCGTCAGGATGCCGTCCGGATGCACGGAGTTGCAGCGGATCTTGTAGCCGCGCTGCTTGCAGTAAGCCGCCACGCTGCGGGTGAGCGCGGTGACCGCACCCTTGCTGGCGCTGTAGGCGCAGAACATGCTCATGCCGCCCAGCGCCGCCACCGAAGACATGTTCACGATGACCCCGCCGTTTTGCTTCATCGCGCCCACGCCATACTTGCAGCCCAGGAAATAGCCGTCGGCATTGATGCGCATGATGCCCTGCCATTGCTCCAGCGTGGTGTCCTCCACCGAGCCCAGTGCCAGCACCGCGGCGTTATTGATCAGCACGTCCGGCGCGCCGAAATGCTCCTGGGTGCGCTGCATGACCTGCTGCCAGCCGGCTTCGCTGGCGATATCGTGGGGCACGAAGATGGCGGCGTCGCCGATTTCGCGCGCCACGGCGTGGCCGGCCGCCTCGTTCAGGTCGGTCAGCACCACGCGCGCGCCCTCCCGCGCCAGCAGCAAGGCGTCTTCCTTGCCGACGCCGCTGGCGGCGCCGGTGACGATGGCGATCTTTCCTTCAACTCGGTTGCTCATGGCTTGTCTCCTTGGTGTGTTCGTCGATGTGTTCATTGCGGCCCGGCTGGTCCGCCAGGGCTGCCAGGGCAACGAGATGGCGCCCGGCATTGCGCCCCGACCAGATACAGTCGGCGAGCGAAAGGCCGCTCACGTAGTGATTCGATGCGATGCCGACCGCGGTGCGGCCGACCGCGTACAGGCCCGGGATCGGCGCCGCCTGGCCGCCGGCTCCTTCCGCCAGCACCTGGCCGCACGCCTCGTCCACGCGCAGGCCGCCGAGGGTGATGGCGGGACAGGGAAAAGCGCGGCTATGCGCGGAGATATCGATGGCCAGGTAGGGCCCGCGTTCCAGCGATGCGCACATCGCCGCGGATTTCCCAGTGGGGTCGGGCAGCTCGCCGCGCGCCGCCGCGTTATACGCAGCCAGCGTCGCCAGCAATGCCGCGCGCGGCATGCCCAGCTTGTCGGCCAGCAACGCGATACCCGGCACACGCGTGGCGCCGAACAGCATCAGCATGATGGCGGGCACGCGCTGGAAGGCCCAAAGGCGTCCGGTGACGCAATCGCGCAGGGCCGCGCGCGCCAGCCCGGCGTTCAGGATCAGCCAGGCGCGGCCCCCGTGCTCCTCGCAGATGGCGTGGCCCAGCCGCGCGCCGTAGACTTCCTCGTTGCCGATGCGCGCGCCTTGCGCGTCGACCACGCAGCCGCGCGCCCAGTCGAACGGCGGATTGATGAAGCGCCACGCGGAAACACGCTCCAGGTGGCGCGCCGCCGCCCCGACCGACAGGCCGAGGCGGATCCCGCTGCCATCGCAGCCGGTCGTGCCCAGGCGCCAGTTGCGGCGGTACTTGGGCGCATGCGCGGCCACCATGGCCGGGTTGAAGATGAAGCCGCCGGTGGCCAGCACCACGGCGCCGGCACGCACTGCACAGGGCAGCGCGAAATCGTCCTCCAGCTGCGTCACGCGCCGGCGCAAGGCATCGGCCAGCGCCGGGGAAAGGTTGTGCAGGCGCTCGGCCCAGCGCGCCAGGCGGGCATGCCGGCGTTGCAGGCGGCCCGGCGGCAAGCGCCGGAGTTCCACGCCAATGACGATGCCCCGTCCATCGACAATCAGGCGGCGCGCCGCCGCGTGGCGCATCACGTCCACCCCGGCCTGCGCCTGCACCGCGCGCCGCAGCACGCCGTACAGCACGTGACCGGACATGCCGCTGCCCTGGCAGCGATGGCCGCGCGGCGCAGGCTCCGCGTGGCGCGCGTACTCCGCCACGGCCTCGTTGCCCGAGTAGTAGAGGTAGTAGTCCTGCGCGGGATACGAGGTCTTGCGTGGCGGCACGGTGGCGGCAAAGCGCGCACCCAGCTGCTCCAGCCAGCCGATCATGCCCGCGCTGTGCGCGCAGAAAGCCTGCAGCGTGGCATTGCCCACGGCATCGCCAACCTCCTGGCGCAGGTAAGCCGCCATGGCCTCGGGCGTGTCACGGTAGCCGGCGGCGTGCTGGTAAGGCGTGCCACCGCCGGCATACACGACGCCGCCGCTCCTGGCGCTTGCGCCGCCGCCTTCGAAGCGCTCGGCCACGATCACGCCGAGCCCGCCCCGAGCAGCTTCCAGCGCCGCGCAGGCGCCGGCCGCGCCGAAGCCGATCACGGCCACGTCGCAGCGCGCATCCCAACGGTAGGCGTCCGGGTCGGCGACGACCAGCGGCGGCAATACCGCGTTGACGCCGCCGCAGGCGGGATCAGATGCGAGATCAGAAGCGGGATCGGGAACGAAGGCGTTGGCGGTCATCGCGCAGGCTCCGGCACTGGGTTCACCTTACGCCGCCCGCAGGCTGGCCAGCGGCGCCGAGGTGGAGTAGGCGCCATCCACATAGACCAGCGGCGCCACCTCCCCGGCCAGCCGGACTTCGCGCAGGCGGCCGATAAAGACGGCGTGGGTGCCATAGTCGAAACGGCCGTCCTGCTCGCAGATCAGGTTTGCCTGAGCATCCCGCAGGAAAGGCACGCCCAGCGGGTCGGCCTCCCACTGGCCCGTGGTAAAGCGGTCCTCGCCCTTGAGCCGGCCACTGCAATCGACAGCAATGTCGCGATGATCGGCCGCCAGCAGGTTGACGCAGAAATCCACCCCGGCATTGAGGGCCGGGTAGATCGAGGCATTGCGATGGATGCAGATCAGCAGCGAAGGCGGGTCCGCGGACAGCGAATCGACCGCGGTGACCGACATCGAATAGCGGCGCTCGCCCTCGCGGCAACTGACCACCGCAACCGAGCGCGCCATGCGGCGCATTGCCATCAGCATATCGTCGCGCAGCGACGGGGAAATAGTCTGGTTCATCATGCCTCCTGCCTGTGTGATGGTATTAGTCCGCTTGGCCCTGCCCGGCCGCCCCGCCCGCCAGCACATCGGCGGCGATCAGGCCGAAGGTCATGGCCGGCCCGATGGTGGAGCCCGCGCCCGGATAGCTGGCGCCCATCATCGAGGCGCTGGTATTGCCGATGGCGAACAGCCCGTCGATGGGCGAGCCGTCCTCGCGCAGCACGCGGGCGCTGGCGTCGGTCGCCAGCCCGCCCTTGGTGCCGATATCGCCAGCGTCGATGCGCACCGCGTAGAACGGCGCGCGGCCGATCGGCGCCAGGCACGGGTTGGGACGGACCTGGGTGTCGCCGTAATAGGTATCGAAGACGTTGTCGCCCTTGCCGAAATCCTCATCCACGCCTCTCGCCGCAAAGCCGTTCATGCGCTCGACGGTGTGCGCCAGGCCGCCCGGGTCGATGCCGGCGAGCCGCGCCAGCGCGTCGAGCGAATCGGCGCGCAGCAGGACGTCCGCGAAGGGGGCCGGGATGCGGCGGTCCGGCATGACCGAGCCGGGCAGGATCGGCCCGCAGGGATACTTGCGGCGGAAGGTGGCATCGAACACCAGCCACGCCGGCACGCTGCAGCCCGTCCGCTCGTGGTCGCGGTACATCGCGGGCACGAACTCGGAGTACGGCGCGGCCTCGTTGACGAAGCGCCTGCCCTGCCCGTTGACCACGATGCAGCCGGGCAAGGCGCGCTCGACAAAGATCGCGCGCTGCTTTTCCTCGCCGCTGACCTTCACCGTTGGCGCGCCCCAGACATGCGACATCAGCTCCAGCGCCGCGCCCGCGCGCTGCGCGGCCTGGATGCCGTCGCCGGTGTTGTGCGGCGGCGTGGCGCTCCACTCGGCCCGGCTGGGATGCGGCAGGTATTGCTCGCGCATGGCCTGGTTCCGCTCGAAGCCGCCCGCGGCCAGGATCACGCCGCGCCGGGCTTCGATGCGTACCTGCGCGCCATTGCGCCGCGCCAGCACGCCGGTGGCGCGCGCCGCGCCGCCGTGCTCCTCCACCAGCAGGTCTTCCAGCGCGGTATCGAGCCACAGCGGGATGCCGCGCTTCATCATGGCGTGGCGCAAGCCGCCCACCAGGCTGTTGCCGAGCGTGAGCCGGCGGTCGCGCGCGGTGCGGCGGCGCCAGCCGAGATCCAGCCAATAGCGCCCGAACTGCCGGGCCGCCACGCCCAGCCAGCCCCGGCTCTTGCTCAGCATGGCGTGGGCCTCGGCGGAGGTCACCGCCACCCGGCCCGCCACCAGCGTCCCCGGCGAAGGCGGCCGCAGCCGCGCGAACTCCTCGCCCAGCTGCGCGCCGTCGAACGGCATCGGATCCAGCGCGCGATATCCGGGCAGCGCGCCCGGCAAGCGCTGGAAGTAGTCGGCGTAGCGCGGCAACGAGTAGTAACGCACCGCGGTGCGCTGCTCCAGGTAGCTAAGCATGCGCGGACCGTGCTCGAGGTAAGCACGCAGCTTGGCGGGCGTGGAGCGGCCTTCGGTGCACGCCTCGAGATAGGTGAGCGCGGCGTTGTAGCTGTCGCTGCCGCCCGCTTCTTCGATATGGTGGTTGAGCGGGATCCAGATTCCGCCGCCGGACACCGCCGAGGTACCGCCATACAGGCCGCTCTTCTCCAGCACTACCACGGACAGACCGCGATCCGCCGCGCGGCAGGCGGCCAGCATGCCGCCCGCTCCTGAGCCGACCACCACTACATCAAACACCGCGGTGCCGCCTGCCTGCCCTGTGCCCTGGTTCATGTTCCGCTCCACGCCGGCCTCAGATAAAGAAATCGGTGTTGGCGCGGCCCATCATCACGCCGCCCAGGTTCTGGCCGAAGCGATCCAGGTTGTTGGCGTAGTGGGCACGCGCCGCATGCAGGTCAAGGAAGCGGCGTACCAGCGGATTGGTGACGTAGATACCGTTGCCGCCGGCGTAGCGCAACAGGCTGTCGGCGAGTTGCGCGCACCGCTGGGCCACCTGTGACGACTGGTAGCGGAAATGCAAGCGGCGCGCGGTATCGAGCTGCTCGCCCCGCTGCGCCGTTGCCATCAGTTCGTCGAAATTGCGGTGCAGGATGGTGCGCATCTCATCGATGCCGGCCGCCGCGTTGGCGCAGGCGAGTTGCGCGCCGCCGTCCTCGGCCGTCCTGCCGCCGCTGTTGGCGCTGACCCGGCCATCGGCATAGGCGATGAAATCGTCGAGCCCGCCTTCCAGCGCGCCGATGCAGGCCGTGCAGACGGCACGCACGAAGATCTGGGCGAACGGCAGCTGGTACAGCGGTGCCTGGTTGAGGGACAAGCCCGGGCTGGTGCCCTTGGCGCCGTCGATGGCGCTATGGGTGCGGTAGGCCGGCACGAACACGTCGTCCACCACGATATCGTGGCTGCCGGTGGCGCGCAGGCCCAGCACATCCCAGTTGCGCACGATGGTGTAATCGCTGCGCGGCAGCAGGAAGGTGCGGTACTCGGGCGCGGCGCCGGCCTGCTGCGGCGGCACCAGGCCGCCGAGGAAGATCCAGTCGCACAGTTCGCTGCCGCTGGAGAACTTCCAGTGCCCGGAGAAGCGGAAGCCGCCGTCCACCGGCACCACCTTGCCCACCGGCATATAGGTCGAGGCGATCAGGGTGGCGTTGTCCGCGCCCCAGACGTCCTGCTGGGCCTTGCCGTCGAACAAGGCGAGCTGCCAGTTGTGCACGCCCACCACGCCATAGACCCAGGCGGTGGACATGCAGCCCTTGGCCAGGGCCATCTGGATGTCGAAGAAGGTCTGCGGGTCCAGTTCATAGCCGCCGTAGCGGCGCGGCTGCAAGACCTTGAAGAAGCCCGCGGCCTGCATGTCGGCCACGGTTTCGGCCGGGATGCGCGATTGCGCCTCGGCCTGGCCAGCGCGCTGCGCCAGCACCGGGATCATTTCGTGCGCGCGGCCGATCAGTTCGGCCGCCAGTCCTTCGGGGTAGTTGTCTCGATGCACCGCCATCTCCTCTTGCCGGCCACCGGGCCGGTCTTGTCGTGCCTTCATGCTGGCATCGCCGCCGCCCCGCGCCATCGTCCGGGGAGACTAGTCGCGCAGCAGCGATGGTCCGATGGCTCGCTCAGGCGAGCGCGCGCAGCTTGCGGCCCTGGGCGCGGAAGTGCGGGATCACGTGCTCGCCGATATTGCGGATGGTTTCGAGCTGGGCCCATTGCGGCACCGTGCCCATCTGGCAGATGAACAGGATCTCGTCGGCCCCGGCGTCGATCAGGCGCTGCACATAGCCGATGCAGTCCTCCACCGTGCCGTAGGCATGGTTGGGGTTGAGCATCATCATCGACGGATCGCTGAAATCCACCGTGACCTTCTCCGAGGCGAAGCTGGTCTTGATCACGGCCTTGCCCTGCGCGTCCTGGTCGGTGATGTTGTCCACATCCCAGCCGTCGGGATTGGGGCGCTCGCCGCCGGCATACCAGTACGCCAGCGACTCCATGAAGTAGCGCTGCCCCTTGATGCCGATCTTGCGCGCCGCCACACCGTCTTCCAGCACGATGGTCGGGCACAGGGCGGCAAGATGCTGGTGAGGACGGAAACCAACCTGGTCCTTCGCCTGGCGCGTCTCGTAGGCTTCGCGATAGATTGCATTCTTCTTCGCCACGTCTTCCGGGCCGCCAAAGCCGAGCACCAGCGCGCCCATGCCGCGCGCGCCGGCGCGCTTGAGCGTATCGGCGTTGGTACAGGCCAGATACATCAGTGGGTGCGGGTCCTGGCGTGGCTTGGGATGGATGGGGCGGCGCGGGATCTTGATGAACTCACCGTCGTGCTCGATCTCGTCCTGGGTCAGGATCTTCGGGATCAGGTACATCGCCTCGTCGATCATCGGGTGCAGGGTTTCGAGGTCGTAGCCAAAGGTGCCCGCCTCCTGCTGCGTACCGCCCTTACCCACGCCGAAATGCACGCGCCCGCCGGAGAGAATGTCGAGCGTGGCCACGCGCTCGGCTACCTTGACCGGATGGTTCATCGCCGGCGGCAGGCAGACCACGCCGTGACCGATGCCGATGCGGCGCGTGCGCCCGGCCACAAAGGCCAGGAAGGTCTCCGGCGCGCTCATGTGCGCGTAGTTGGTCAGCGCCGTGTGCTCCACCGCCCAGACGACATCGAAGCCCATGTCCTCGGCGAGCTCCACCTGCTCCATGATTTCGTCGAACACCTTGTGGTCGCCGGCGCGCGACGCGTCGACAGTCTGCGCTTCGTAGATCAGCGAAAATCGCATTGCAGTCCCCTTCCTTTGCATTTGGTTTTCAGGCCATCGGCCGGAAGCGCCGCCGCGTTGTCGTGGCGGGCGGCGCCATCGCCGGCACCGTCATTGCTGGCCTGCGTAACCGCAGTGTGTGCGGCCGGGGAAAGTGCGGCATCGTCTGATTGGATTATGCGCAGCGGCGCCGTGTCCCTATCATGTCCAGGACCACTCACCACATGCACACGGATACGCCCTCATGAAGATTCCTCCGCTTCGCCAGACGTTGCTGGCCGCCCTGCCGACAGGCACCGCGGCGCACGCTCACGCGCCCGACATCCTGCTGTCCGGCGACGACGGTGATCAATCGCTCAATATCCGTGCCGTGTGCCGCCAGGCGGCGTCCGCCGGCTGACAAGGAGCGCAAGCATGCAATCGAACCTCTTGCTTTACCCGGTGGACGATATCGATGCCGCCCTGCCGTTCTTCGAGCAGGGCCTGGGCCTGACGGTGAAGTTCCGCGATGGCGGGCGCTATTGCGCGCTGGACGCCGGCCCCATCACGGTAGCGCTGGTGGCTGGCGAAGAGCGGCTGGTCTCCCAGCCCGCACTGGCATTCCGGCTGGAAGCGGGCGAGGATATCGCCGCGGCGATCGAGCGCCTGCTGGCGGGCGGCGCGCGCGTCGCGCAGCCGCTCGCCAGCGGCCCGCACGAGCTGCGCGCGGTGCTGACCACGCCGCAGGGATTCCCGCTGGTGGTCAGCGCCAAGCCCGCCAGGCCGGCGGGCTAGCGCGCTTTAGCCGAGCGCCACCACGCTGCTGAGCAGCATGCGCACCAGCGTGGCCTGCCGGGTCACGCCGGTCTTGGAGAAGATGGCGCGCAGGTGCGCGCGCGCCGTATTCTTGCTGATGCCGAGCTCCTCGGCTGCTTCTTCCAGCGCGAGGCCGTTGGCCAGCTGCAGCGCAAGCTGGGTTTCCGCCGGCGTGAAATCGAACAGCTTGCGCACCACCTCGTGCGAAGCCTGCGACTTGCGCTCCGGGTCGCGAATGAAAATCACGCACGAAGGCCGGCGCTTATTGTCTTCCGACCACTCGCTCAGCGGAATCGTGCGGATCAGCACGCCCAGCTTCGCGTTGCCCGAAGGCCGCGTGATCGACATCGCCTCCATCACCGCCGGCGCGGTGCCGATATGGCCCATGATGGCTTGGCGCAGCAAGCGCTGGAACTGGCGGTTCTCCTGCGCGTACTCGACATCCAGCGAGCCCCTGGCGATACGGATGCCGTCCTTGTCGGCAAGGATTTCGTCCGCGGCCGAATTGGTCCGCATGATGGCGCCGGTCTCGTCGAGTATCGCCATGCCGACCAGCATGCGGTCGATGGCGCTGGCGTACAGGGTGCGCTCCGACTCCACCACATCCATGCGCGAGTGCAGATCGACCGCGCGCCGCAGGTGCGGCAGCAGCACCGCGCAAATGGCTTTGTCCGCTTCCGAGAAGTCCGGCGCGTCGACGTTGCGGCAGACACGGAGTCGGCATTCCACGCCATCGTCGGTGCGGATGTCCGCGCCCATCATATAGCGCACGCCTAGCGGCTTGAGGAACTGCTGGTACAGGTCGCTGTTGCACCACGCGCTGGTGCCAATCTGCTCGTCGATCGTCACCACCCGGTCCGCGGGCAGGTCGACGAAGGGATCCATCGCGTAGTAGTAGTTGTTGTACATGGTCTCGCCGGGCAAGGTGTTGCCGCCCTCCTCGCTGGCATGCACCATCAGGCCCGCGCGGTCGCTTGCCGGCGAGCGCAGGATCAGCGTGACGTAGTTCGCACGCAGGTGGGTGCGGATGAGTTCCAGCGCCTTGCTCCATGGCACCTGCTCCATGGCCCCCTGGTAGATCTTGCCAAGCAGCGTGCTGAGATCCGCCAGCGAGAGCGCCACCGGCGCGTAGCAAAGCGCCGCTTCCTGGCTGTGGCTTGCCTCCATCAACATACCTCTTGTCTCCCGTTATCCACGCCAGGCTCTGCGGCCGGCGTTCGCCATGACAGGGGCGCTGCGCGCCCCGGCGGTTCCCGATTATATGGATCGCCACTGCGCCGGTGGCGGCATTGTGCGTCATGGTTTGCACCTATTCGCGCGCCATGTGATGCCGCCGCTTGCGGATAGGCCAGACCTTACCCTCCTGCCGCGCGCTCACATACCGCAAACGGACTAGGTGACTCCCCCCTCAGGGCAATCCCTGAGCCTGCCTTGCGCCTGGCACCTCACTCAAACAGACGATGCGAAGGCCCGGCCGCGCCGGTAGAAATGGGCAAACGCAATCCAGCGCGCCATCCCTTCCAACCACTTCGCGAGGAGACCTGCCATGGCGGCAAACGAGACCGGAAAGACCGCAGTGATCACAGGCGCCGGCGGCGGCATAGGCCGGGCCCTGGCCCACGCGCTCGCCGCGCAGGGTGTGGCACTGGTGCTGGCGGACAAGGATGCCGACGCGTTGCGGCGCGTGCACGGCGAACTGACGCACCACCGGCAAACGATAGGGACGCTGCAAACCGATGTGGCGCAGGCTGCCCAGGTCGAGCAGCTTTGCGCGCGCAGCTTCGCACTGCTGGGCCGGGTGGACCTGCTCTTCAACAATGCCGGCGTGCTGGCGACCGGTGCCTGCTGGGAGCTGGATGCCGCCGTGTTCGAGCGCGTGCTGAACGTCAACCTGTGGAGCGTCATCCACAGCTTGCGCGTCTTCGTGCCTCGCATGGCGGCGCAGGGCAGCGGGCATATCGTTAACATCGCCTCAATGGCGGGTCTTGCCGTGGGCCCCTGGCTTGCGCCCTATACCGTGTCCAAGCAGGGCGTGGTGGCGTTGAGCGAAGGGCTGGCGATGGAGTTGCAGGCGGCGGGCCTGCCGCTCAAGGTATCGGTGGCATGCCCAGGCCCGGTGGCCACCGGCATTGCGCTCGACCTGCCGGCCGGCGCGCAATGCGGCGTCGGCGGCATGAACCGGGCGCTGCAGGCGAGCATCGCGCAGGGCATGCCAGCGGCAACCATGGCCCGGCACATCCTCGACGGCGTGGCCGCTGGCGATTTCTGGATCCTGCCGCACGCCGAAGCCGCCGCCGCCGCGCAAGCGCGCGCCAACGGCATCGCCAGCGGCAGGGCGCCGGCCTTCGCCTTCTGAAGCGCCTGCCTGGCCCGCACCCCTGCACTTCCTCCCGTCCGCATCAGGAAAAACCAATGCAATTCGACCCGCAAGTACGCGCCCTGCTCAACGCCATGGCGCAGTTCCCGCCACTCGACTTCACCACCATCACGCCAGACGCCTACCGCGCCGTGCTGGCCGCGCACCCCGCGTTCGCGCCGGGGGATGCGGTCGCGGAAGAACGCGAACTGCGCGTGGCCGGCGCCGCCGGCCCCTTGCCCGCCCGCCTCTACCGCCCACATGGCAATGGCCCCTGGCCGCTCACGGTGTTCTTCCACGGCGGCGGCTTCGTCACCTGCGGAATCGATACACACCACAATATCTGCCGCTCGCTGGCGAACCGCGCGGGCACCCTGGTGCTGTCGGTCGGCTACCGGCTGGCGCCGGAGGCACGCTTTCCCGCGGCTGCCGACGATGCCTGCGCGGCGCTGCGCTGGAGCGCGGCGCACGCCGCTGAGCTGGGCGCGCTGCCGGACAGGCTGGCTGCCGCCGGCGACAGCGCGGGCGGCAATCTGGCCGCGGTTGCGTGCCAGCAATTGCGTGGCAGCGTGGCGCTGCGCCACCAGTTGCTGCTTTATCCCTACCTGGATTGCGCGGATGAATCCGGCAGCTGGCGCACCTTCGCGCAAGGCTGCTTCCTGACCGAGGACATGTTGCGCTGGTATGCCCGCCACTATCTCCCCGAGCCACCCGACCCGCGCCATGCCGCCGATGTACGCGCCAGCCCGCTGCGCGAGCGCGAACTGGCGGGCGTGGCACCGGCCACCATCATCACCGCCGAATTCGACCCCCTGCGCGACCAGGGCGAGGCCTACGGCGCCGCCATGCAGCATGCCGGCGTGGCTGCCGCCATCCATCGCTGGCCTGGGCAGATTCACGGCTTCATGAGCATGCAGGGCTTGCTGGAGGCAGCCGACGCGGCACTCGACCTGGCGGCGGCAGCCTTGCGCGCCGCCTTTGCCGACGAGCGGGAGGCGGCATGAGCGCCACACCGATCGGCGACGTGCTGCGCGCCATCGCCACCGGCCAGCGGGTCGTGGTCATCGAGGACGACACCGAGCAAGCCAGCGGCTGCGTGCTGGTTGCGGCGGACCAGGTCAGCGAGGCCGACGTCAACTTCATGGCGGCGCACGCGCGCGGCCTGGTCTGCCTAGCCATCACCGAATCCAGGCGGCGGCGGTTGAGCTTGCCGATGATGGCGGGCGCAGGCAAACAGCGTGAGCCGTTCACCGTGTCGATCGAAGCGGTGGAAGGCGTCTCCACCGGCATCTGCGCCGCCGACCGTGCGCTGACGATGCGCGTGGCCAGCGCCGCGCATGCGAGTGCCGGCCACCTGGTCCAGCCAGGGCACGTCTTTCCCATCGTGGCGCAACCAGACGGCGTGCTGCGCCGCGCCGGCTTTGCCGAAGCCTGTTCGGATCTGCCAAGGCTGGCCGGGCGCGAGGCCGCGGGCGCCTACACAGTGTTGCTGGACGATGCCGGCGAGTTGTTGCGCGGCGCCGCGCTGCTGGCCTTCGCCCGCGAGCACGGCCTGATGGTCTGCGCGATCAGCGACCTGATCCATCATCGCCTGCTGGTGGAAGGCGCGCTGCGCCGCAGCCAGAGCGGCCGGCTGGCCACGCCCTACGGCGAGTTCGCGGTGCATGCGTACTACGACGCGCCCCTCGACGCGGTGCACCTGGCGCTGGTGCTGGGCCGGCCGGAGCTGGGCAAGCCGGTGCTGACGCGCGTGCAGACGGTGGAGACCTTACGCGATGTGCTCGCGTTCGAGCCAGCGCAAAACCAGGCAGGGTTCGCGCCGGGCTGGAACCTGGCACGATCGCTGGCGCGTATCGGCACGGAGGGCTGCGGCATCCTGGTCTTGCTGGCCGAACGCGAGCCGCCTCACCAGCTACTCGAACAGGTCTCCCGCCTGGGTCAAGACAAGGGACAGCCCGCGCCGCCATCGTTCGCGCAGCGCGCGCTGGGCGTGGGGGCGCAGATCCTGCGAGACCAGGGTGCGCGCAAGCTGCGGCTGCTGAGCCAGCCGGTGCCCTATCGCAATATCGCGGGATTCGAGCTGGAGGTCACCGAGTTCGTGCCGCCGACCTGAGCCAGTGCGGCTATCTCCCGCGCCAGCCGTCTCGCCGCGTCGCGCAGCACATCGTCCTGCGCGGCGGCGTAACCGATCACCAGCGCTGGCGGCATTGCCCGCTCCCGGCAGAACTCGCCCAATCCCTGCAGCGTCAGCTTCGCGCCGGCGCAGGCTTGCACCACATCGTGCTCGCCGATGCCTTCCGGCAACCACAACACGAAGTGAAACCCGGCGTGCTCGCCGCTGACACGCAGGTGCTCGCCCAGCACCGCGCGCAGTTCCGCCAGCACGATATCGCGGCGGCGCAGGTACACGCTCCGGGAGACGCGCAGGTGGCGAGACAGCGCACCGGAGCGGATAAAGGACGCCAGCGCCAGCTGCTCAACCAGGCTGTTGGAGCGCCCGGTGGTAGCACGCAACTGGCGCAGCGCGGGCCGCAAGGCGTCCGGCATCACCACGTAGCCAATGCGCAGCGACGCATAGAGGCTCTTGTTGAAACTACCGCAGTGGATCACGCGATCAGCATGATCCAGCGCCTTGAGCGCGGGCAGCGGCGCGCGGCTGTAGTTGAACTCGCTGTCGTAGTCGTCCTCCAGGACCCAGGCGTCATGCGCCTTTGCCCAGTCGAGCAACGCCAGCCGCCGGCTCACGGACATCGTCAGGCCCAGCGGCGCCTGGTGAGCGGGCGTGACGTACACCAGCGCAGCATCCGCATGCTGGCGGATGCCATCCATCGAGATGCCCTCCTCATCGACCCGCACCGGCGAAATGCGCGGCGAGGACAAGCTGAAGAGCGGTACCGCCGACAGATAGGCCGGATCCTCCAGCAGCACGCGGCCCTGCTCGCGCAACACCACGCGGGCAGCCAGGTCGATGGCTTGCCGGATACCGGTCACGATCATCAGTTGCCCGGCGTCGCACCGAATGCCGCGGGTCACCCGCAGGTAGGCGGCGATTTCCCCGCGCAGTGCGAGGTCGCCGCAGGGATCGTCGTCGCCTAGTTGTTGGGCGGACAACGACCGCAGTACGCGGCTCACATGGCTTCGCCATTCGTCGAGTGGAAACAAGGCGGGATCGGCCAGGCGGGCCACGAACGGCAGGCCCGCCACGACGCGCGTCGGCAGCGCCACGGCTGTCGGGGGAGCAATGGACTGCGCCCCGGGGTGGCTGATTTCCTGCAGCGAGAACTCTTCAGGCAGCCTGGCGCTCACGCGCGAGCCCGAGCCGACCCGGCTCGATATATAGCCCTCCAGGCGCAACTGCTCGAACGCCAGTTCGACAATCCCCCGCGACACCGCCCAGCGCGCCGCCAGCGTACGGGTCGACGCAAGCCGCGCGCCGCGCGGCAGGCTGCCGCCAAGGATGGCCTGGCGGATGCTGCGATACACCCACGCTTGCTTGGCTTCGCCCGCACTCCTTGGCAGCACAGCCAGGTCCAGCACTTCGGCGTCCCGCATCTTCGGCATAAATGGCCCAATTAAAATTGCTTGATTCGGCACTTTTAATTGTACCAATCTGGCGCGATAGTCCTTGCGAACCCACTCACTGAATCGTCATGGAACCCTTCGCCACATTGCATCAACCCATTGGTGTCTTCGATGCCGGCATCGGCAGCTATGCCGCCGTCCGCCTCCTGCAGGAACGCTTCCCGAACCAGGACCTGATCTATCTCGCCGACCGCGCCAGCTTTCCCTATGGCGGCAAGGACAGGCAGGCCTTGCTGGACGCCACCGCGCAAGCCGTGCAACGCCTGCAGGGGCTAGGGGCGAGCGCCATCCTGATGGCGTCCAACGCACCCTCGGTCACCGTGCTGGAGGATTTGCGCCGCACCGCCAGCGTGCCGCTATTTGGCGTGGTGCCGCCGGTTGCCGAGGCCCTGGCGCTGTCGAAGTCCGGGCAAATCGGGGTGCTGGGGGTGCGATCGTTGGTGGAAAGCGCCGAGCTTGGCGCGTATATCGCGGCGGCCAGCCGGGGGCGCGGGCAAGCGTTCTCGTTCAATGCCTCCGCGCTGGTCGAGCTGGTGGAGTCGGGGGCGTTCCTGACCGATGCCGCGCGCACCGGCGCCGAAGTCGATGCATTTGTGCGCGCTATCCTCGCCACGCACCCGGAGATCGACGTCTTTACCTTGTCGTCCACGCACCTGCCCTGGCTCAGCGATTATTTCCAGCGGCTGTTTCCCGGCAAGGCCTTCGTCGATCCGGTACGCGCCTCGGTGGAAGCGCTTGCGCCGCTATCGACAACCGGCACTGGCCGGGTTGTTTGTGCGGTTACGGAGAACCGGGTGCATACGGTGTTGGATTTTCGTTTGATGTTGGCGGGTATGGGGATTGAGTTGGATGTGGTGGTGGTTGGGGAGGGGATTTAGGGGTGGTCGCTTCTTTGAACGGCGTTGGTTTTTGGACCCAAGGGCCGTACGACATCTGCCTGCGGGGTTGGTCGCTGTTTGTTTGAGCGGCGTTGGCTCTTGCACCCAAGGGCCATACGACATTGCTCTGCTGGGTTGGTCGCTGTTTCTTTGTACGGCGTTGGTTGTTGCACCCAAGTGCCATACGACATCCCCCTGCGGGGGCTGCCGGTCACTCTTCTTTGCGTCGGCAAAGAAGACTAACGAGAAGAAAGCC